>CAINOM010000631.1 GCA_903851455.1 uncultured Bacteroidota bacterium
CAAAAAGATATTTTCTGGAAAAACTCAACCTTGTTCCAGTAAAATCAGGCTTTCCCAAAGATATTTTGCCCTTTTTGAAAAAGTTCCGTATGTTTATGCGTATATACCTACTTTTTAATTCCCGTATTCGCCGTTGCCGTATTGTCACTAACCGCAACATCCACTTACGCCCAGGGCACAGTAATGGTCGGCGGCGCAGCCATGTACCCGCAAAAGAACATAGTGGAAAACGCAGTGAACTCCAAAGACCACACTACGCTTGTTGCCGCAGTAAAGGCTGCAGGCCTGGTACCTACGTTGCAGAGCGATGGCCCCTTCACTGTCTTCGCCCCCACCAATGAAGCTTTCAACCAGTTGCCCGCCGGAACGGTTGACAACCTCCTGAAACCAGAAAACAAGGCAATGCTCACATCCGTACTTACCTATCACGTAGTGGCCGGCAAGCTGGACGCCAAAGCGCTGATGGAGAAAATAAAAATGGGCAACGGTATGGCAAAACTGACTACCGTGCAAGGCGAAGAACTGACGGTGATGAAGAAAGGAAAGAATCTTGAAGTGAAGGATAGCAAGGGTGGTATAGCCATGATAACTATTAAAGACGTCTACCAGAAAAATGGCGTCATACATGTAATAAATAAGGTGTTGATGCCGTAACGAATTCGCAAAACAACAAATACAGGATCCGGACAGCCAGTTAACACCTGGCATTCGGACCTTTTCCTTTTCAAACGAAATGATAAACTTTGAAATTCGGGATTTAGTCTTTGAAATTTAGCCCGCCGGCTTACGTATCTTTACGCCCAAATTTATCACCAGTTGGCACACGAAAGTATCTCCGTATTCGACATTTTTAAGATTGGAATAGGCCCCAGCAGCTCTCATACACTAGGCCCATGGCGTGCAGCCCTTCGATTTGTCGCTGATCTCAGAGACAAAGGCATCACCAGAGTTCGGTCCGTCAAAGTTCTGCTCTACGGCTCGCTCGCAAAAACAGGCAAAGGACACGGCACTGATGTTGCTGTACTGCTGGGCTTGTGCGGAGAAGACCCGGTTACATTCGACGTCAATGAGATCACCCCTCGCATAGAGCTGATTACGGGAAAAAGAAAACTTAACCTTGGCGGCGATCACACAATAGATTTCGATCCGGCGGAAGATGTGGTCTTCCTCTTCGATGAAAGTCTTCCCTACCACCCAAATGCGCTTACATTCCTCTGCTCTTTCAACGATGGAGATGAAATAGCGCAGACCTATTACTCTGTGGGCGGCGGCTTTGTGGTAAAAGAAGGGGAAGAAGATGGCGACGATTCATTTGTCCACCTGCCCTACCCCATCATTAAGGCAGAAGATCTCGAGGCTGCGTGCAACAAAACAGGTTTGAATATTTCAGGCGTAGTAATGGTCAATGAAAACGCAATACGCCCGGAAGTGGATACCCGCGCCGGTGTGCTGCGCATCTGGGAGACCATGCGCGACTGTATCTTCCGTGGTGCGCATATCGGTGGGGAGTTGCCCGGCGGCCTGCAGGTGAAGCGCCGCGCCAACGCACTCAACAAAAAACTGACCGCTGAGAAAACATACAACAACTTCGATGAGTGGCTGGCCGTTATTCGCAGCGGCGGCCAGACCTTCCGGTATACACTCGACTGGGTAAGCTGCTTCGCACTCGCGGTCAACGAAGAGAATGCCGCCTTTAGCCGTGTAGTTACCGCGCCTACCAATGGTGCTGCCGGTGTGGTGCCCGCAGTATTGCTTTACTTCATCGCTTTCTGCGATGGCTACGATGAAGACAAGATCATTGAATTCCTGCTTACCGCCTCTGAAATAGGAAGCATATTCAAGAAAGGCGCTACCCTCTCCGCTGCAATGGGCGGTTGCCAGGCGGAGATCGGTGTATCATCATCAATGGCAGCCGCAGCCCTTACAGAGTCACTCGGCGGCACAATGGAGCAATGCCTGCAGGCAGCAGAAATAGCCATGGAACATCACCTTGGCCTCACCTGCGATCCTGTCGGCGGCCTCGTACAGGTGCCATGCATCGAGCGCAATACCATGGGGGCTATCAAGGCTATCACCGCCGCGCAGCTCGCCCTGCAAAGCAATCCCGATCATGCCCGCATATCCCTCGACACAGTCGTCAATACTATGTGGGAAACTGCCCTCGACATGAACCACAAATACAAAGAAACCGCCGAAGGCGGACTGGCCGTGCAATTGCCGATAAGTTTGAGTGAGTGCTAGCCGGCTTCACCAGGATTGTTTCTCGCAAATAAAATTCATTAACAAATTTCATACTTTAGCGGCGATACAAATATTTGATTAGCTGTTTAATTGTCCGCGATGAAATTTTATCAATTCGCCTTGCTGTGTCTGATACTCCTGACACGCTGCGCAGGCAATGCCTTCTGCAAGGGGAAATACCTCATCCCTTTCCGGCAAGGCACTACATGGGGCGTGAGCGATGAACAGGGGACGCTGGTAATCCCTTGTAAGTACAAAGACGTTGATCCCCAGGGGCAGTTTATTTTCGCTATGGACAACAGTGCGAAGCACCCTGTCAAAATCTTCAGCAATGCCGGCAAACTTATTGATAGCTGTTTCTACTACCTCGCAACTACCAACAACAGATACCTGGTCCTGAATTATTCACAGGCACCTTTCAAAGGCGGGTATTTTATGAGCAATGACGAGGTCGCAAACCCATACGTTGATCACGCCTTTCCAGGTGCGCTTCACTGGAAAATTCTGAAAGAGTCTGTGACCGCATACATACTGCTCCCCGATAAAACAAAAAAAATAATACCGGGAAACGTTTGCGCTATGACAAAGGATGTAAGCGTACTGCCCGTCGTACAAAACGGTAAATGCGGCATATACGATTTCTCTAACGATTCTTTTGTCATTTCGCTTGACTACGCCAGCATAACTTATCTTAAGCCCATGTCATTTATTGCTGAAAACAATTCAGGCACAACCTTATTTGACATCGACGGTACAAGGTCCCCATTTCACCCGGATCCGAACGCTATTTATATTGATGGCAGCACCGGCAACTACATAATGAAAGTTAACGTCAAACCAGCCGCTGGCAAAACTGTCGGCTATTCACTGATAAGCAACGACGGCAAAGAACTGATATCTGCTGACCGTGACTGGAGCTACGAACCAAAATCTGGATATAAGCCACAATATATCAGGCTGCGAAAACCAAAAGATCAGATCAGGCATCGGTTTAGCGTCTTCCAGGTCGCCGATCTCAACGGCAATATCATCGTGCCTTCCGCGCAGGAAATAACTGCGCTGGCCAATAATCTTTATGCGATCTATGATATCGATTCAGGCGACAGCAAGCAGATCGTATACAGTGCGAGCCTGAACAAGGAGCTATTTTCCGCACCTAAAAAAGACGACATTATTATTGAAGGCCTTCCTTCCGTTGTTAAGGGCGGTTATCGTTATTTTTACGATGATCAGAGCAACGTATTGGCGGCAATACCGGATTCTACCATTAAGAAAGAAGGGCTAAACAAACTGGTTCAAAGGGTCGAGATCACACCCGATGCCAAGACCTACCGTGCAACAGGCGTTCTTAGAAATACCTATTATGCTTTCCGCAAAGACTCGACAG
>CAINOM010000632.1 GCA_903851455.1 uncultured Bacteroidota bacterium
CTGTTAGTGGCCGGCCTTTCATCTGTTGCGCATGCGCAGCAGGTACGCTCTGCAAGTTCTGAAAAGATATATCATGAGATGGAGCAACTGCAACATCTGGTAAATGTGCTGTATGTGGCCGCCCATCCCGATGATGAAAACACCCGCCTGCTGGCGTGGCTGGTTAACGACCAGCACCTGCGCACCGCTTATCTATCGCTCACCCGCGGTGATGGCGGCCAGAACATACTGGGCAGCGAGCAGGGTGATGCACTGGGTCTTATCCGTACGCACGAACTCATGGAGGCCCGCAAAATTGATGGCGCAGAACAATTCTTTTCCCGCGCTATAGACTTTGGCTTTTCAAAGACCAATGAAGAAACCTTCAAGCACTGGCCGCAATATCTGCTTACCTATGACGCGGTGTGGGTGATGCGCAAATACCGGCCCGACGTAGTCATTTGCCGCTTTCCACCGAATACGCAGGCTGGTCATGGACAGCACGCAGCCTCTGCCATCATTGCTGCGCAGGCGTACAAGGTTACCGGCGATAAGAATCAATATACAGAACAACTAAAGTATTATGACGCCTGGAAGCCAAAGCGCCTGATCTTTAACGCCTACAAATTCGGCTCGTTCAGCACCCAGTCCGAAGATATGTTCAAGATGACGGTGGGCAATTACGAGCCAACCATGGGATTAGGTACCGGCGAGATCGCTGGTATCAGCCGTAGCGTACACAAGAGCCAGGGCGCAGGCACCCCTAGTGTGCCGGGAGTACTCACCGAGTATTTCAAATTGGTAGCCGGCGACACTTTTTCTACTTCTTTATTTGAAGGGATAGACATGACATGGGGTAGGGTAAGCCGCCCCGATATTGGCACCGATCTCAAAACGATCGCCGATTATTTCGATTTTAAAAAGCCGGAAGCGAGCCTCGGTGCGTTGTTCTCTGTTCGCAAAAAAATAACCGAGGTAAAAGATGAATACTGGCGCAATGAAAAGCTAAAGGAGATAGACCGGGTAATACTGGACTGCACTGGCATGATGGCAGAGGTGTACGCAAAACAACCGCAGACCGTTGCCGGCGTCACGCTTCCTTTTACCCTTCATGTCATAGCCCGCTCACACATGCCGGTGACATTGGACAAGATACAGTGGGGTAGTAGTGATACCGTTGCGAACATGGCCGTGCCGCTGGACACATTGCTCACGTTCGAGCACAATGTCTCGATACCCGCTGATGCACCACTTACACAACCTTACTGGCTGGCCAACGTGCATCCTGATAAGGACATGTTCTCAATACCAAATGATACACTGATCGGCCTGCCGGAAACACCAAACAATCTGAACATAACACTGAAGCTGCAGATAAATGGTGTAGATTTTTCAGTGCCGGTACCGCTGTCTTATAAGAAGACAGATCCTGTAAAGGGTGATGTGGTAGAGCAACTGCGCATAGTGCCGGGTGCTACGGTTACATTCAGTAATAGCCTCATTATTACAAATCCTGATGGCTCGGTACAGGCAGAACTTCGTATACATACGTACAAAGACATCAAGGATGGTACCCTCGAGATCGGGAGCACCAAGTCACCAAATGCAGTTGCATCGCTGAAAGGCCTTAATTTCTCTTCGTCCACTGACACCATCATATCGGTTCATATAGATGCGAAGGCGCTCAGCGCAGAAGCTGGCAATGATTTCTTCCTGAACGCGCAACTTTCTTCCGGTGGCGAGGTATATAAGAAAACGATGCACCTGATCCAGTACAGCCACCTGCCATCGCTGCAGTATTTCACCGAGCCATTTGCCAAGGTGCTGCGGGCGAACTGGAAATGCTCAGTGAAAAAGATTGGCTATATAGAGGGCGCCGGTGATTACATACCCACCTTCCTGCGCCTTGCCGGCCTGGAAGTGGATGTCCTTAAGGAAAGCGACCTGACCAGTGCGGCAAAGCTTAAAAAGTATGACGCTATTATTACCGGCATCCGCGCCGTCAACGTGGAAAAACGCATGTCGTACTGGTTGCCGGTATTATTCGAGTACGCCCAAAACGGCGGAACCCTGGTAATGCAGTACAACACCACCCAGGACCTCGCCACTACGAAGGTCGGACCATATCCATTCACCATCACCTCAGATCGCGTGACCGAAGAAGATGCGAAAATGACTTTCGTTGACCCTAAAGCGCGCCTGCTCAATTACCCGAACGTGATCACCGATGCCGACTTTACTGACTGGGTACAGGAGCGTGGCTTATACTTTGCATCCAAGTGGGACGACAAATACAAGACGCTGTTCTCCATGCACGACGAGGGAGAGAAACCGCTTGAAGGTGGCACGCTATACGCCAAAGTTGGCAAGGGCAACTACGTCTACACTTCGCTTTCCTTCAGCCGGCAGGTACCCGCTGGTAATAAGGGGGCGATAAGGTTGCTGATGAATATGCTGAGTGTGGGGAAGTAAAACCCCTGTCCCCTAAAGGGGAACCATCTATTTGGCTTCAGGACTTTGCTTCGCCTTTTATTCATTGGTCAGCAGATTATTTCAACTAAGAATAAAACCCCGCGAAATGATCGTAGGGAGATTGCAATTTATTAGTATTTTTATCCTTGATGAGAACTCTGAGTGTCTGCCTCCTCCTACTGATATCTGCGTGTATACTGCACGGCTGCAAGCAACCCTATCAATATGATAAGTATGGCATGCAGCGCATGTCGGGCACGCACACCTGGCATGCGGC
>CAINOM010000633.1 GCA_903851455.1 uncultured Bacteroidota bacterium
AACCGCCACTTTGAGTTTGTATAGGTCTAAAATTCTGCACAAATGCTCTTTGCTTGCTGTTTCCCTACGAAGACTGTCGAATACTTTTACCACAAGCGGTTTGTGAGGCTCAAGGTGAATAAGCATGGTACTGCCGTTTTTCAGGCAAAGCACTTTAGTCACACCCGTCTGGTTCAGTTCCACCGGTTGGCTGAAATCAGATCTTTTTTCCTGGCCATGGCAGGCCGCGGACAATAAAAGGGCGAAAAGAATAGCTAATTGTCTAAAAAACATAGGTTTTTGCATTATCACCAGTAGCAATAATACAAAAACCTAATAAAAACACATCGGTAATAATAAATAATTGAACTCCTTACGACTGAAGGAAACGGGCTAAACCCAGGGGAAACTGTTATGCCTCTACGAGTGCCATATGCTCAGAGCTCACCATTTGCAGGGCCAGGCTCTTTATAGATGGGTACACCAACTCATAAACGCCTTTCTTGCTTGGTGGTACATCAGCTTCCTGCATAGCCACAATGTAAATAATGGATTCCGGGATGTCCAGCACCTCGCAAACCTTCGATATCGTTCGCTGGCTGGGGCGCTTTACGCCTGTTTCTATCTGGGATAGGGATGTTTGCGACAGATCGCACTTTTCTGCGAGCTCATACTGGGTTATCGAGAGCTTCTTCCGTATCGACTTTATAGCTGTTCCAATGTTCATCTGATAAGTTTTAGTATTTTTAGTCAAATGAAATGATAATTAATCAATTATCAACTCCCATTTAAAATTGATACTACTCTATAAGACGGGTACAAACGAAAAAACGTTGGTTTACGGGCAGCTTTTTTATCCGATTGAGTAACTTTGCCCCGTGTCAAACAGCTTCTCACGGTCATTCGTTTTTGAAAAAAAGCCCTTACTGGCCACCATTATACCGCAATTGCGCAAAGACGGAATGTATTACGAGGTCAATATTAAGGGCTATCCGCGCTTTTATATGAACTGGTCTCCCCTGGGCAGGTATGATGTAGCCGAGGGAGATGAGCAGGCCCTGCCCTACCAGCTGGTCCTCGCCGTAAGCGACCTCATCGAAAAACAGGTGGTCCGACGCTAAGCAACGATAACAAAATAAGATCTGCTTCATTGCAGGCACCTAACGTGCGCAGCTATGCAAGACTCCTCTGAAAGAGGTCCGATACGTAACTCACACCACCTCACCCTCTCCTTCGGAGAGGGCCGGGGAGAGGTCGCTACTTTACCCGTTTTATCTTTATAAGCGAAGCATTCCCCTTCTTGTTATAGGCAAGTATACTATACCTCGTTGCGCCATCCGTTAGCAGCATGCTGGCCGTATTTGGCGGGTCATACCCTTCATTCTCTGCCATGATCAGTATGGTGTTCACACCGACTCCGGCAATGGGCAGGCGCAGTTGCTTCTTTTCCTTCACCAGGGAATAACTGGTGAGTACTGGCTTGCCATTGAATTGTATGGTGATGCGGTCCCCGTCCACAGTCCCGCCATCCCACACATCTATCACTACCGTATCTGAGTGCCATTCATACAGCTTTTCAACACCAGCCGTCACCTTCTCTTCTACCAGCGTCTCCACAGTAACCGGCGCAGCCTCCCCTACAGGTTCCTTCACCTTTTTCTTCATGGTGATCACCGTATCAAACGCCTCATGACTGGAAAAGAGGTCCTGTAGCTCTTTGTCATCTTTAAAAATGATCTCTCCGGGAGTGCAGGAAGTATTGTCCGCCTCACGGCTGGTGATACTTCCTTTCAGCGCCTTTCTACTGCCGTCCTGCACATATTCCAGGCTGGCATTTACCAGGCACATATACGCCTTCGTCTGCACGGTGTGCGAATAAACAATGTCCTTCTCCTTAAATGAAAGGGTGCGCATATGCTTATCCAGCATCCCTCGGATCGCAGTCTTTGTTTCTTCCGGCTCTTTATAAGTATAAGAGTATCCCTTAACCACATTACCGGAATCTGTTAGCACAAGTTTGTACGGAAAAACCTCACCGGTCTGCATCACCAGCGAACCTGTAAGCGTAGCATGCCGCACCTGGGCAAAGCCAGGACTACAGAACAGCACCAACCATGAGAAAAACACACCTTTCATAATTGGCAATAATAGGAATTTTTATTTACCTCAGCGTATACAGCACATAGCCAGGCGCAATATTCACACTATCTACCGGATG
>CAINOM010000634.1 GCA_903851455.1 uncultured Bacteroidota bacterium
CGACGGCAAACGCTCAATAAAAAAGCAACTCAGAGAAACACTCAGATAAAATAGAGAGTTTTTAGAGATACCCTTACGATACACCGTACTTGGTCCTCACATTTTCAAGGAATTTACAAGCCGCCAGAACAACCTCTGGCATTGCTGCATTGAGTGCACTTAATGATGAAGAAATGGTAGGATATGAGTGGATTAAGTCGCAAGGATCATTGGGCGTTTCGAAAAAAGAATATGCACAGCACTTTGACTTTGATGAAAAGAAAGCCCAACGACAGTTAGCGTATATGAAAAAAATATTACTCCTTGGGGATAATGGAGAAAAGAGTAACTCTCCCAAATTTAGATATGTTATCTATTCTGAAGATACATTCGGTAGTCCTAAGTAGTGACAGCGGTAGTTGGATTAATAGTAAAGGTTGGACAAATAGTTGGACAAGATGTCTAACTAAAGGTAGAGATGAGTAGATAAATACTGAAGGTTGGACAAGATTAACCAAAGACGGATATAATTGAATGAGTTGAATGAGTTGAACTCATGAAATAACAGACCATAGTTTTATGTATTTTAAAAAAATATAAGTATACCGAACGTATCGTGTCAACGTACCTAAATATATACTTCCTGAATTCACGGAAAAGACCAGGAAAAACGCCAAAGCATACTTTTCGGCGGCAACCGGAAGGTATGCTTTGGCATGTATTTCTATCTGTTTCGAAGTCAATTGAACATTGTCTATCTGTTAATTGTGGGGATTTGTCACAAAAACCGATAATTTTTATAAATTTATGACTGCGATATGGAGAATATTAATTTGCTGCTGCTTGATGAAGATGTTTCCGGGGCGGAAAATGTGTCTAAGATATTAGAGCGGTCCGGGATATTGGTAAGTGTGCGTGTGGCAACAGACAGACAGTCATTTACCAATGAGATAAGCAATAACCATTTTGACATCATACTTGCCTGCGACTATGTTCCCCGTTTTACCGCTGTAGCGGCACTGAAGCTGGCAATCGAAAAATTGCCGCGTATCCCATTTATCCTTATTTCTCATAGCGTATCAGAAGAAGATGTAGCCGGACTTATAAAGCAGGGAGCGAGCGACTACCTGCTTACTAATAACATGGAACGACTACCTGTAACGGTACAGAATGCAGTCGAAAAATACCATTTAAAACTTGATCAAGAGCGCTTTTTTGATGAACTGGTAACCCGGAAAACGCTCATGAAGGACGCCGAAAGGCTGGCACATTTCGGGAGCTGGAAAGAAGACAAGGTTAACAATACTATTTATTGGTCGGACGAGAAATACAGGATTTTAGGCTATGAACCCGGTGAGGTAACCCCGTCCCGGGAAAATTTTCTTAGTAAGATTCATCCTGAAGACAAGGAATTTGTAAAGAATACGATTGATGATGCTGTAGCCTTCCGAAACCGTCAAAAATATACGTTCAGGATACTTGGCAATAATAAATCGATTAAATACATCCATTCAGAGATATTTGTAACGCGGGACTCTAACCTGAAAGTAATACAAACTCATGGATTTATAAGAGATATATCGGAACATACAGAAGCAGAGATAAAGCTGGTAGAAAGCGAAGAGAAGTACCACAATCTTTTTGAAAGTAACCCGAGCGCACTGTATGTAATTGAGACCGTGAGCAAGAAATTTCTTGATGTAAACAAAGCGACAATAGACCAATACGGCTATACAAAGGAGGAGTTTCTTACCATGACCACCTTTGATATACTAACCGAAACTGAAAAAAAACGCCTGCGGGAGACGGATTCTTTGCTGCCAGGAGGCCAATATAACAAGGGTATATGGAAGTGCGTGAGAAAGGATGGGGCAATTATACAGGTAGAAATTATCACGTCTGACATTATATTTGAAGGCAAGAAATGCAGGCTCGTAATATCAAACGACATATCGAGTAAGCTGGCGA
>CAINOM010000635.1 GCA_903851455.1 uncultured Bacteroidota bacterium
TGCTTTACGAAACAAGCCATTATACGTTAGCAATTTACGCACAGTCCATGGCTGGGAATATCGGCAAAAAGCCGAATCCCAATTACCAGCAACCGTGTCCAAATTTATGCCCGCTTCTTTCTCTGACCGCTTAGGAATTCCTCAAATTGCGTCAAAGTAAAACTGCTTAGATTGTGCTGCGCAGTAAGGCCGCCTTTTTGAGCCACCATTACTCCATAATAAGTATCCTTGTATCCATCCACCGAGTGCGCATCAGGATTAACAGACAATAACACTCCTTTTTCCATAGCGTATTCTATCCAGCGCCAGTCTATATCCAGCCGGCGGGGATGTGCGTTGATCTCAATAACGACGTTGTTTTGCGCACATTCGTCAATGATGGCTTTATGATCAAGTGGATACCCTTTTCGAGACAATAATAACCGACCCGTTGGATGCCCAAGAATACTGGTATATGGATTGCGGACAGCCGCCAAAACACGCTCCATTGCTTTCTCCTGCGTCATTTTCAGGTTGCTGTGAATACTGGCGATGACAAGATCGAAAGTATTGAGCACTTGTTCGTTGTAATCGAGATTGCCGTCATTGAGAATATCCGACTCTATGCTTTTGAATATTTTGAATGGTGCGAACTTTGCGTTCAGCGCATCGATCTCCTGGTGTTGTGCTGCAATCCTTTCTGGCTTCAGTCCGCCCGCATATCCCGCAGATTGTGAATGGTCACTAAGAACGAGGTACTGCAAGCCCTGCGCCTTGGCCGCCTTAGCCATCTGCTCTATGGTATGCATGCCGTCACTCCACGTGGAGTGAGAGTGGATGATACCTTTAATATCCCCGGGCAATATAAAACCGGGAAGACTACCCGCTCCTGCCTTCGCAAGAATAGTTGCTGTCTCCCGCTGCATCGGAGGTATCCAGGCAAGCTTATTGATTGAAAATATTTCCTCTTCAGCGGCCGGTGTTTCCGGCAAGTTGTAACTATTCGTGAAAGCAGAATTAAATTCTTCACTACCGGTAGTAGTAAACAACGCACTGAAAATATGCGCCTTGTCCGTAAAATAAAAACGGTAACGCGGATAATTGGGAACGTGTACGTGTATCACTGAAGAAATATGCCGAGCCCCGGCCGGCATTCCTTCCGCTTCAATGGCTAATTCTTCAACCTTCACTTCCGGATTTCCAGAAAACATCTTTGACAATACATCCTTCCCCAGGTCAGTCACCATCTCTATGAACTCCACCGTCTCGTTCTGGCGCCGGATATCACCGGTAAGCAGGAAGTGATTACCGGGATGCACCTTCTGCAATTGCTCTGCCAGTGTCTTACCGATCATCTCAACCTCCGACCACAGGTAAAAACCCTGGTTCTGCTTGTAGTAAACAATGTTTTGCAGAATGGTCTCCTGCGTCTTCGCGCCAAACCCTTTCAGCGCTACAAGGCGATTTTCATTGCAGGCATATTCCAGTTCTCCCAGCGACTCAATACCCAACTCACTCCACACCGTCCCTATCTTTTTGGGGCCCATGCCTTTTATCTGCAGCATATCCAATATACCTGGCGGCGTCTCCGCAAGCAGTTCTTCAAGCTGGGCTAGCTTTCCAGTGGCCTGCAACTCTCGTATTTTCTTGCCCGTCGATTCGCCAATACCCCTGATGTTAAACAGTTCGGCATCGTCCATTTCTGAAATTTCTCTGGGAAGGCGCTCTATATTAAAAGCGAGGATACTATATGTTTTTGATTTGAAACTGTTCTCCCCATGAATGTCCATGAGTTTAGAAAGGAGCGAAAAATTGTCGGCTATCTCGTAGTTGTTCATATAATACTATGCCGGTCAAATTTAAATCAAACGACGCACTTTGCTCCTTGATGGCACTAAAATCATAATGATGTTGCTGATGCGGTGATATTTTCCTGTTCTGCAAAAAACAGAATTATCATCCTATGGTAAAATGATGTTAAACCCTAAATATAGATTTTTTCCCTTCGAATTGATTCATAGCATAATAAACAAACGCAAATAACAACATAATAACAATTTGGCATTTCTGGTAAAATTTCGGCACATTTTTTTCGTTGTGTAAGAAAACAAATAGATCGGAAATAATCTCAAAACAGAAAAAACGTAGCTCGTATGAAGAATTACTATTCCTACCCGTGTTATTGGCATGTGCGTTTGTTGCAAAAGCAACATATACAACCATCAGCTTAACAGGTTTTAACCGTGACATCATCTCAAATGGGGCTGCACCGGCAGCATCCACGATCTCGCCGTCTATGCTCCTGGGCGCTGATAGTGCCGGCTATGCGATGGTATCGCAAGACTACAACTATAGCGGCTACACGCCAACGTATTATCTACCAACAGGCGGTGCGTTGACCAGTTCTCTTACTACCTCGCTCACCTACCAGCTTGCAGACTATTCTTCTAACAATGCGCTGCGGCTTGTTGGCATTGGCGACGTTGGAACACTCAATGTGGTGACACCCGTGTCCGCTGGTGCGCTCTTCGTTTTGGGAACTTCATTGAATGGCAGTTCTACTGCCGACCTAACAGTGACCTTTACAGATGCAACCACGCAGGTATTTCCCGGCCTCAGCTTCCTGGACTGGTATGCTTCGGGGGGTACCGTCGTAGGCATTGGCAGAGTAAGCACAACCGATAACCATACTGAGGGGTATTCATATGCTCCCTCTTTATTTGAAAACAGGCTGGATATAGCGCCTGCAAACTATGGCAAATTGGTTGCCAGCATCACAGTACAAAAAGCTACAGGTAGTGGCTATGTCACGATTATGGCATTGTCAGCAAACGACGTTTGTGCCGGCAGCCCAACTGCTGGATCAGTAGCCGCAACAGTTACGTCAGGTTGTTCTGAATACACATCTGTTCTTTCGCTCACCGGCGCCGCTACTTCCAGCGGTTTACAATACCAGTGGCAGTCTTCTCCTGATGGTTCGACCTGGACAAATGTCGCAGGCGCTACAAACGCTACCTATACTGCAGATGTAACCAACAATATTTATTATCGCGCGAATATAACGTGCGTGACAAGCGGCCTGACCGCTACGGCTACATCACTTGAGCTGTTACAGACAGCACCGGCACCAACCGTGGCCACTACGCCTTTCGCTGAGAGCTTTGAAAACTGGATAGGTGCATGCACGGCAGCCGATCGCCCAGGCACACCTTGGGTCACTAGTCCCGCTACCGGTAATAATTCATGGCGCAGGGACGACCAGGGAGATGATGCATCATGGACACTGGCATCGTCCTATATGTACAGCCCTGCATCTACTACCGGTGCTCACTCGGCACGCTTTCATAGCGGCTATACGCTAGGCGGCATTGTCGGCAACCTGGATCTTCACATAGATCTCAGCGCCGCAGGCACCAAGCAAATATCGTTTGATTATATCAATCTCGATGGATCAGATTATCTGACCGTACAGCTTTCAGAAGATGGCGGCACCTCTTTTACTAATCTTACCACATTCTATTCTACTACCGACTGGGCACATGAAACCATTACTACTACATCTGTAGCTCCAAATGCGATCATACGTTTTGCAGGTACTGCAGACTATGGCAGCACAGATATAGGATTGGACAACCTGCTTATTGATGTACTTACTCCATGCAGTGGCACACCGGTTGCTGGAACCTTCACTGCCTCCCAGGTAACGGGTTGCAGCGAATTCACAGCAGCACTCGCACTGCCTTCTACGTCGATTTCCGGACTTACCTACCAGTGGCAATCATCAACCGATAGCGCCACATGGACAAATGTTACCGGCGCGACAGATGCCACCTACGCAGCAGACATTATCAGCAGCATATATTACCGGGTAATAGTAACCTGCACAGCAAGCGGCTTATCTGACGCTACACCCGGTGTTCATTTCCAGATAGTAACGCCTGTTGCCACCAATGCGACATTACCATTCTTTGAAGGCTTTGAAAGCTGGATAGGTACCTGCTTTAGCTTTGACCGCCCCGGCATGAACTGGCTGGAAAGTCCGACTTCAGGCAACGGCGCATGGAGAAGGGATGACCAGGGCGCAGATGCATCATGGCACTTACCCGCAATGTATATGTATTCACCTGCTTCAACTGAAGGCAGTCATTCGGCGCGCTTCCACAGCGGCTGGGCTACAGCCGGCACAGAAGGAGACCTCGACCTGCATGTAGACCTAAGCGCAGCAGGTACCAAGATGATACAATTTGACTACAACAATGCTAACGGAAGTGACTATATGGATGTGCAGCTCTCAGAAGATGGCGGCAGCACATTTACTACCCTTACCACACTGACTACTGTGGCATCTGGTAGCTGGGCACCAGAGTCGGTCACCACGACATCTACAGCTGCCAATGCAGTGATCCGTTTCAGGGCGATCTCTGACTATGGCGGCTCGGATATTGGAATAGACAGCCTTACTGTTTTCGTCGAACCAACTTGCTCGGGCACACCGGTTGCCGGAACATTCACTGCAGACGTTACGTCCGGCTGCACCGCTTACACATCAAACTTATCTGTTGATGCACCAATACTGATGACCGGCATTGCCTACCAGTGGCAGTCTTCGCCCTCTGGCACAACATATACAAATGTTGCGGGCGCTACAACTACAAATTATACAGCATCGGTAAGCGCGAACACTTGGTATAGGTTCTATGTAGTGTGTACCGCAAGCGGCCTCGCAGATACTTCAGCAGCTACCGAGCTTGTATACGCACCAGTAACACCGATCGCGGCTACAGTACCATACTTCCAGAGTTTTGAAAACTGGATAGGCGGCTGCTACAGCTTCGACCGTCCTGACCAGAGCTGGGTCCTTTTCCCTACAACCGGTAACAATTCATGGAGAAGAGATGATCAGGGTGCTGATGCAGCATGGACATCCCTGGGCTTTGGGGCCTATTCACCCACTTCTACTGACGGCAGTCATTCTGCAAGATTCCATTCTTACGAGGCTAGTTCAGGCAGTGCAGGCATTATGGATCTTCATATAAACCTGAGCGCTGCCGGCACCAAGAATATCCAATTCGACTACATCAACACAGACGGCACCGATGACCTCGTCGTGCAACTCTCAGAAGACGGCGGCACAACGTTTACTACACTAGGCGTACTAAACACCACTTCCACATGGACACCAGAGAATTTCACAACCAGTTCAGTTGCTGCAAGCGCTATCATTCGTCTGGTTGCAACATCCGATTTTGGTAATTCAGACATAGGTATAGACAGCCTGTCTGTCTCTGTATTGCCCGGCTGCACCGGCACACCAACCGCTGGCGCTTTCACTGCTACTGATACCGCAGGGTGTACCGCATACTCTTCAATACTAACGGTAAGCGCACCATTGTACCTTACCGGCATCAGCTATCAGTGGCAGTCCTCTGCAACAGGAACAGGATTTACTGATGTTCCGGGAGCTACAGGTACAACTTACACAGCAAGCGTAACAACTAATATCTTCTACCGTTTCTACGTGGTCTGCAGCATCTCCGGCCTGGCAGATACTTCTGCGGCAACGGAACTGACGTTGACACCTGAGATCGCTACACCAGCAACCCTTCCCTATTTCCAGGGATTTGAAAACTGGATAGGTGGCTGCTACAGCTACGATCGTCCTGATAACAGTTGGATACTGACGCCTACCACAGGCGACAACTCATGGAGAAGAGACGACCAGGGTGATGACGCATCGTGGACTGCTGCTACCAGCGGTAGCTATAGCCCGTCGTCAGAAGAAGGCAGTCACTCTGCAAGGTTCCATTCTTACTATGCAGGCTCAGGCGACGTAGGCAATATGGACTTAACCATTAACCTCTCTACACCCGGCACTAAAAACATATCGTTCTACTACACAAATGCAGACGGTTCAGACGCATTGAATGTTTTCTTGTCAGAAGACGGAGGTGCAACGTTTATTCCACTGGGTACATTTACAACAACATCAGGCTGGGAGCATGATGTTCTTACCACAACATCTACTGCTGCGGCGGCGATACTCAGGTTCTCTGCTTTGTCTGATTTCGGAAACAGTGACATAGGGCTTGATAGCCTTAATATTACGGGACCATCAACTCCTCCTTGCGATACGCTGAGCGGATTGGCTGCATTTTCCATCACCAGTTCGTCAGCGGTTATCAACTGGAACCCGGCTTCAGGCATCACTGGCTATGAGTATGTAATAGACAACAGTTCAGCTGCACCAACAGGCAGTGGAATCTTTACCGACTCTACTACGCATACAGCTGGTGCGCTTCTTTGCAATACCGTCTATTATGCACACGTCCGCACAGACTGTAGCACAGACAGCTCTGCATGGCAGACCATATCGTTTACTACCGACACTTGCGTTACAACATCTGTGGGAAGCATAAGCAATGGAGCATTTGCACTGGCTGCTTATCCTAACCCGGCTAAGGAAGTCGTGACACTGAACGTGAAAGGCATGATGGGCGAAGCTAACATCCGCCTGACTGACGTGGCTGGCAAGATCATTAAAACGATCAGGACCAACGAAAGCAGCACAGTCATAGATATCAGCCAACTGGCATCAGGCATCTATTTTATCAGTTATCGGGATGATGCAAATAACCAAACCATAGAGATCAACA
>CAINOM010000636.1 GCA_903851455.1 uncultured Bacteroidota bacterium
CACAACGTGCCGCTCTCCGGGAAACCATGTAGTAGTACGATCGCCGGACCGGAACCCATTTTGCGGTAGAAAACACGTGTAGAAGCAGGAGTGCTAATTTCAGGCATTGACAGTCGTTGTCGTTATATTTGTACTACTCTTATAAATCGTGCCATAGATGAAAAGGAGTGCAAGTAGCAATGGTGCGAACTCGGGCAACAACAATCCCTGTACCCTGAATATATGCAGCAGGAAGGAAATGCCGATAAGGAACATGGCCACCAACGCATATCGGTTCCTGCCCTTCGGCTTGAAGAGTGCAATGATGATATTGGTGGGCAGGCACCAGAAGATATTTAAGTTATCGCGGCAGCCCTGGTGGTCGGTGGCAAACCACATAACGAGAATAAGACAACCGAGCAGGCCGGTGACCAGCAAAAGTAATGTGCTCATGATCTTACCTAATATCCGCAGCCTCTTCACTGTGAGACCGGCGATAGTAAGTACGGCGAGACTACAGGTCAATATAAGCGCATAGTTAACGCCACCGGGTGCTGGAGGTGCACCTGCCAGTATCATCGCAGGATCGGTTGAAATTCTGCGGCCGTTAACTGTGCTACCCTTCACCCCATCCCGCAGATAGTCGGGAAGAAACATAATGTCTGCGTTCGTCATGGGCTTGTCTATACGACTGCCCAGCAGGATGTTTACGCCGAGTCGCGTCCAGTAGTCGTGGTAAAAGTAGACGTTGATGATGTCGCGAAAGGTGATCCGCTTACCGGCGGGAAGCGCCTGGCCGAAACGAAAGTCTTTGCCAAATACCTGAGGCCGCGGAAAGATATCGCGAATGCGCGTGGCACAGTTGTCGAAAAAGAAATCGTATTTGTAATATTTATTTTCTGCTTCAGCATTCCACTCCAGGAAGTCGCAGACATGTTCTTTTTGCTTCCAGTCAAGAAGCAGTTCCTGTTCTTCCACGCTTCTTTTTGCCTGGATGTATTCCTGCATGAATTCGGTGAATGACATAACCGAGAGGCAATAGTTGAGCTTGCCTTTCATGAACTGTACTTCAAAGTTGGGGCCGAATTCGAAAGTGCCGTAGTTGAATACTTCATCAGTATGGCTTTCTGAGTCGATGACGCGAACAGCCGTATGGCCAAACACTTCCCACACCTCTTCATCTCCCGGGCCACAGGTGAGCAGGCTTATGCGCAGGTGGTCGCCGGCATGCGGCTGCAACGTAGAATCGGAAGCGCTGTGCGCACCGTTTTGTGCGGTTGCGCGTGATGCAATAAACAGAACGAGTATAAGGAATAGCGTACGTATGTTCCGGAACATGGCGCAAAATAACGAAAGGCGGCTTTAATAAAGAAAGTGGATGAAATATTAACCCGAATTTGACTTATTGCGTGTTATCACCTTCCTGGAGGCCATGATGTCATGCTGGAAATACTATCTTAAACAACGAGCCTTGTCCAAGTTTGCTATCAACACTGATCGTGCCATTGAGCACTTCCACCTGTGTCTTTACCATATAAAGACCAAGCCCCTTACCCTCTACGGCATGGTGGAACCTGTTGTAAAGATTGAAGACACGGTCGCCGTACCTTTCAAGATCAATACCAATGCCGTTGTCCTGAAAATTAATTATGATCTTTCCGTTTTCAAATTCAGACCAGATTTTCATTACTGGAGGTATACCTACCTGCGCAAATTTGATACTGTTTGTAATGAGGTTATAAAAGATACTGTTTAAATAAGACTGAACGGTCAGAACTTCTTCCACCGGGCCAAAGTCATAACTGATAGTTACGTTCTTCTCTTTGATTAGCTGGCGTATAGTTCCCCTGACATTTTCAACAGCCTCCTGCAAATTAACCGCGACTTTTAATTC
>CAINOM010000637.1 GCA_903851455.1 uncultured Bacteroidota bacterium
CTGCTTTGAAGATCGCATCCCATTCGGCCTGGTATTGATCAGGTGTCAGTCCGCCCTCAGATAGTTCAGTAACGCCTGCTTTTTTCCAGTTGGTTACAAAACGGGCTACTTTCTCGGGTAGCTTTGGTTTCACCGACCACTCTCCCGAGCGCTCTTTTACGAACACGCCGAACTTCTCAATACCATAAAAGCGCGCTTGCTGCATCACTGTATATTCAAGCGGCAAGCGTGCCCGAACCACCCGGTTAAGAAATACAGTGTCTGTTTCCACCGCAGCTTCTGCATTGTCGAATATAGTGCTGTACTGATCCAGTAGCTCTGGCGTGAGGTAGGAATTCCACTCATTTACCGGGTTGCCATAAATGTCAAGTTTGCGATGGGAAGCCATCATTTTCTCCTGCAGCAGGTCCAGGTATTGCTGCAAATAGTGGGCTGCTGCTCCATAGTAGCCCGTAAGAAATTCAGTGGTCAATTGCTTGTCGTCAGCGTTCGGGTTCTGCAATAGTTTGGCCGTGATATAGCTGCGCAGTTCAGCCCACTCGCTATAGGTATCTCCGCTGCCCTGTTCAAAAATGCCCTTTACCCCATTGTCCCGGAAGAACTGGATGTTTGGCCGCAGTGTCTGGAAGTTTGGAAAGGGGGCAAGATAGTTCGTGAACTCAGTAATATAGTCCCACACAAACAGATTAGGAGTGAGTGCGCCCCATGCCTTTACATCGTTCCTGAACGCCCCGGCAGAACCTTCAGTAAGCAGCGGCTTATCTCTATACGCGTCTATATCGCTCAGGAAAATGTACACATTGGATACAGGCTTTAAACTCTTAGGTGCACGGTGCGTGAAGCCATATGCCAGGGTGGTGATCGTCTTATCCGGGAATGCACTGGCCACCCGGTTCACAAATTGTATCAGCGAGCCAGACGGGCCGCCCTGGGCATCATTGGCCGCTTTGCATTTGTCACACTCGCAATAGCCGATGTCGTCATTTGGGCTCACCGACCAGTAGCGTGCATCGGGATTAGCGGCCATTCTTGTTTTAAGACCATCGACCACAATTTTATATACATCCTCACTGGCAAGGCACAGCTGCGTTGGTTGGCGTACACCTTTTACCAGCGCATAATACTCCGGGTGAGTCTTAAAGTAAGTTTGAGCGGGTACCAGTTTATTGTATGAATGTCCCCACAAGCCCCACAGATCTTCAAACTGCTGCAGCTGGTTCCATTCCACATACTCCGCATCGTGGCTGGCAGGGTAGTATACCTCGCGATATTGGAATTGTGGTTTACTCTCTTCGCGCAGATGGCCAGGTAGGGTTATTGTTTTTGCTGTAGGAACGATCGCGGGAATATTACTTATTTTTTTGCAGTGCAGGTATTTCTCAATGAAGCCATAGGCTCCGTAGATAAGGCCCTTGCCGCTGCCACCGCAAAATACCAGGTCCTTGCCATCAGTGACAACAAGGCTGCCTTCTGCTGGCAATTTCCCCGAAACTATTTTCTTTTCTTTGAAAGTATGGCCAATGTAAATGGCCGGAGTACTCAGTTTGGCGCCCTCAGTTGTAATAGAAATACGTGCGCCTGATGTCCGCTGCACATAATCCTGTAACACAGCAGCAGTGCGTTGTTCCACCTTTGAGGCGTCGGCCGGCACCACTATTTTATATTCGGAATTACCATTGTCCGCTAAAACAAGCTCCTGCGCGTTGCCACGGCAGGAGCTGAGTGTAACAAGCGCAAATATGCACCCGTAAAACCATATTTTAGCCATCTCTCTTTTTCTTTAAAACCTCCGCAACAGGCCCACACTTATGTCGTACTGGTTCAGGAAATAATTCTGCGCTGCCTGGAGGTTAGACCACGCCGCATTAACAATAACGGTCGTACGATAGAATAATTGTCTTTGATATCCTGCACCTACAGTCACAGTATTATAAGCCTTCAGTCGAGTAGCGCTAAAGTCTCTGACAATGTCATCGGGAGCATTACCATACCCTATCAATACACTGAAAAATTCGGTTCTGTTCTCCCTCAGGTAGTACCTTGAGTTAAACGTCACCGCCAGGTATTTTGCATCCGGGGCGCCTGTGTAATTAACAAAGATCGGCGAACCACGCAGGCTCAGGTAAAAGTCATTTAATTCCTTGGCAACACCAATTACAGGCGAGATATACGTGGCACTGTTGAAGATGGAGATGTACATATACCGTATGCCAAGCTCGCCCGTGTACCCATGCTGAAAGCTATGGAACAAAGAATAGCCAAGCCTGAGGTCCGGGAATTCATTAGGGTCGGGTGAATAACCGATAAGACCGTAGGAATACCATTTCTTTCCGTGGTTGATGTTGGCCTCTGCCTCAAACTCATAGCCGGTGCCATTGAATCTGCCAGCATAGTTAACACGTCCTGTGAGTGAACCGCCATCCCATTTGCGGGTATACTGGGCCGTACCTATGCTGGTAACATTGCGTTTTCCTGTGGAGTCTGTCAGCATTGAATGCAGGTAGAACAAGCCGATTTCATTCTTGAGTGTGTGACTGTAGAGGTACTGCGCATAATCAGATACTTTCAGGTCAAACGGATTCATTTTCAGCAGCGTGTCCTCAGACAACCAGGCATCGTACCATTTTTTCTGATTTTCCAGAATAAGTGCACGCTTGGTCAGGAAGTAGGGATTGGACGGATAAAAGAAACGTCCGTGATCTATCAATGTAAGCGCGCTGTCGTATTGATTGGTCTGGTTGAGGAGATTGATGGTATAGTACAGCGGAATGGTATCTGCAGGCGCCTCCGCGAGTGCTTTCCTGAATTCCATCAATGCACTATCGGTATTGTTGCTTTCCAGGTACTGCCTTCCTGAGCCAACCAATTGATCTACATAGGCAGTTTTAAAACGCACATTGTAAGGGAAGTTAGCGTACAACTGTCCGGATATAGCATAAGCCGACTGGTAGTTCTTGGCTTCAGCATAAACCACTGATTTCTTAAACAGGAAATCGGTAGACTCCGGATAATACTTTAAAGCCTGGTCAACAAACTGTAGCGCAGCAGGGTATTGCTTCAACGCCATCTGGATGTTGATCATGTAATTGAGGGCGTCTATATTGTCTGGCTGGTTGTCCAGTACTTCCTTCAATACTTTAAGTGTATTGTAGTAGTCATCGTACTGCATTGACTGCCTTCCTGCTGCCAGCGATTGCTCCACAAGGCTTACGAGGTACTGCCTGTTGTCATGATGCTTTTGCAGCAACCTGCCGGATATAGCGGCAGCGTCTTCATAACGCTGGCTCGTCTCCAGTATGCCTGCTTTCTTAAAGAGCAGTTGCTCATCGTCCGGATTGTGCTCCAGCGCCTGTTCTATTACCTGTAATGCATCATCATGCCTTTTCTCAGCGAGGTAACTGTTGATCAGGTAATTCAGGGCGGTGACATTGTTGTGGTCGTAGTACAGCACTACTTTCAATGCTTTTGCTGCACTGTCGTACGCCATATCGTTCATGAAGAGCTTAGCGCTCTGCAATTTCAGCTCAATGAAATTCTCTTTCAGCGCTTCGCTGCGATTGTCTTTGTAGAGCTTTTCTGCTATGGTTGCAGCCTGGCCGTAATTCCTCAATGACTCAAGGATGCCCAGCTTTTTCTTTAACAGCTCACGATCATTGGGCGAGCTCTTCAGACCCAGGTTCACAAACCGGAGCGCTTCGGGAAGCAGGCCGCGGCTGTAAGCGATATTGATCACGTAATTAAGAGCCTCAGTATTGCCCGGGTCTCTATCCAGTACTGCCTGGAACTGTGTATACGGATCGGTGTTCAAAAAATACCTGCCCGCTTCCATGCGTATATAGATGTTCAGCTTACGTATTTCCGGGTCATTTTTGTAGAGCTTCGCAAGTTTTTCGACTACTTCTATCGCTTCTACGTAACGTGACATCTCGTCGAGAATGCTGACCTTCTTTTTAAGGAACTCATACGAGTTCGGAGTAGCCTGCAATGCGCGGTTCACATAATCCAGTGAGCTTTCATAATTGCCCGACCTTACGTCAAGTGCAAACACAGACTGCAGGGCTTCTTTGTTCATTGGGTCCTGTTCCAGCACGGCCTCATAGGCACGCTTGGCTATTTCTATATAACCGCGGCGTGAATACTGGCGTGCAAGAGAAAGTTTAAAGTCGAGGTAAACACTCCTGATATAGGCATCGGTAGAGAAGCGCTCATACATGAAATCCGCCATCTTGTTGGCTTCCATCCAGTCGCCTTCTTTGAGGTAGATGTCGAGTTTTTTGAGCAGGATGTCCCGGTCTATCGGGAAGTATTTCAATCCCAGGTCGGCATACTCAAGTGCCTGCAGGTAGTTACATGCTTGTGATTCCAGGTTTATGAGGTAGATATAACCATCACGGTATTTCGGGTTTTTCTCAATAACGTAGTTCAGTTCCTGGCGTGCGCTGTCGATCTTGCCTGCAAGCGAAAAAGCCCTGCCCAGCAACAGATGGATGTCCAGGTTGTGGGGCGATATGTCTTTCGCCTTATTGCACAGATTAATGGCTTTCTGGTAGTGCTTTAAGTCTATCTCTCTCTTTGCATCTTTATACAAATTATCAGACGACTCTATCATTTTCAGCCACTGTGCATTTGCACCGAGGCTCAAAAAGATAAGTATTGCCAAAATCACCAACCTCGTGGTTGATCTCATTTTTTATTTAATGGTTAAACTAGCCAGCTTTAACTGCACTCTTGGTTTTTTGTCCGCCGAATCCCTGCCGCTGCATATTTCCCCACACGTGCTTCCGCCCTGTGATGAAATTCAGATAACCCTTGAGGGCAAAAAACATGATAAGGGGGTGATAAACGAATGGCTCAATAAATGCCATCATACACAATCCAATGGTCTCGCCCCAGGTTTTATAGTACTTAAACGTGATCTGGTCCCATAAAAGAGCCAGTGTAGTGATCATTACCGAATAAGTATAAACAAACACCAAAAGGATGATCGCGAATGGCCAGTTTATCTGCCCGGTCAATATCAGGTAAATATAAAAAAGAATCCCGGTAAACTCTATTAACGGAGCCATCAGCTCAAACAGGAAGTTGTATGGGAATACGATGAGCCCTAAACGCCCGTAACGGGGGTTAAAGATCACCTTGCGGTGAATGCTCATGATCTGTGCCATGCCCCGGCCCCACCTGCTTCTTTGGCGTCCAAACACTTTCAGCGTCGCTGGTCCTTCGGTCCAGCAAAGTGTGATCGGTACATATCTTACAGAATACTTGCGCTTGTTGTCCTTCATCAGGCAGCACATGCGGGTGATGAGGTCCATGTCTTCGCCGAAAGACTTGGAGTCATAACCGCCGGCCTTTACTGCTATCTCCTTATCAAACATGCCAAGTCCACCAGATACGTTAGGTACGGCATTGATAAGGTCCCAGCCCATTTTACCCAGCACGAATGCACGGATGTATTCCATTTCCTGGAAACGGGGAAGAAACTTAACAGGAGGGCGAACACGGATCATCAATCCTTCGTCCACGTCGCAGGAGTTCACCATCCTCAGGGTAGCGCCTGTTGCTATTACCTTCCTGAAGTCTTCTTTAATGTGCACATATCCGCACTCAGAGCAGGGTGTACCAAATTCCTTGATCTTGGTGGTCTCCTCGTCCATGAACGGCTTGATCAGTTTGATCAGTGTATCCTTGTCCAGGATACAATCCACGTCCGTGCAAAGGAAGTATTCGTAAGAGGATATGTTGATTCCGGCGTTCGAAGCGTCGGCCTTACTTTTTCCGTTTATTTTATCCACTACTATCAGCTTATCATAAGCGCGGTTAGTAGATTTGAATATTCTCTTTATCGGTTCGCAATTCAGCTTTGCAATGAAGGCATATTCCACGTGTACAAGGTCAAACTCGCGGATCAGTTTCTCAAGTGTGTCATCGGTACTGCCATCATTAATAATGATCACTTCGAACTTCGGATAGTTGAACGTAAGCAGCGAGCGCACGTTGGAAATGATGGTAACACCCTCGTTGAAGGCCGGTGCGATCACAGAAATGCCGGGGGCAAGCGGAGATTCAACAATAACACCGTAGTCGATGGATGCGTTTTTCTTCATGTACTTCCTGATAGAAATAAGGGACATGATCGCAAGCGAAGCATACGCCATAAGCAGCGTAGTACCATACACGAATACCCCAGACTGGTAGTAACTACCAATGTTCTCCCAAAACGCACCCCTGTTAAAAAACTCCAGTATCGCCCTCATTTCGTTTTCAATATATAGTTAAGTCGTGGCTGTAGTTGCATTCGCCGACGAACCCTTGAAACCTGTCCTTTGCATATTTCCCCAGCTGTGCTTCCTGTTGGCAAGATGGAAAAAATATCCCCTCAATGCGAATATCACGATCAAAGGGTGGTACAAAATCATTTCAACAAATACCATTGATGCTATTCTTGCCACATCCGTCCATGTTTTATAATACTGGAACGTGAGCTGGTCCCACAGCACCGCAAGCGAGGATATCATGATCGCATAGGAGTACACAAAGAGCAGCAGGATAATAGCATACGGCCAGTTCACGAGACCAAAAATCGCCAGCAAAATGTAATAGACAAGCCCTGTGATCTCTATGAACGGAGCCAGGAGCTCAAAAAAGAAGTTGTAAGGGAATACGATCAAACCCACTCTTCCATACCTTGGGTTGAACAGCATTTTCCGGTGGGTGACCATCAATTGTATCAGGCCGCGTCCCCAGCGGGTGCGCTGCCTCATGAATACTTTAAGAGAGGTTGGTCCTTCCGTCCAGCACAGTGTAACCGGGATATAACGGATGGCAGCTTTTATCTTATTGTCATGCACGTAGCGGCACATACGCATCATCAGCTCCATGTCCTCAGCAAAAGATGCCGGATCGTAACCCCCCGCCTTGATCGCGATCTCCTTGTCAAACATACCTAGTCCCCCAGACACGTTTGGAACGCAGTTGATGTAGCTCCAGCCCATCTTACCGAGTACAAAGGAACGGATGTACTCCATTTCCTGGAAGCGGGCAAGCAAAGGTCTTGGCGCCCTGATCTTTATGATCACTCCCTTATCTATTTCGCAGGAATTGGCCATGCGCAGTGTAGCGCCTGTCGCTATCACACGGTGGTTTTCTTCCTCCATTATCGGCCTTATCAGCTTTTGCAGCGTCTGCTCATGCAGGATGCAATCCACGTCCGTACACAGGAAGTACGGGAATGAGGACACGTTCATCCCTGCATTCGTCGCATCGGCTTTCGACTTACCGTTTTCCTTGTCTACCACTACCAGTTTTGCGTAAGCATCGTCAGTAGACTTATAAACACCGCGTATGGGCTTCGATTGTATCTTCACGTCATACGCGAAATCGACCTTTACCAACGAAAACTCTTTGATCACTTTCTCAAGTGTGTCATCGGTACTACCGTCGTTGATAATGATAACTTCGTATTTCGGGTAGTCGAACGTGAGCAGAGATCTTACATTGCTGATAATGGTAAGTCCCTCGTTGAAGGCAGGAGCCAATACGGAAATACCCGGAGCCAGCTCAGAACCAACAATGACTTTGTAATCGGTATAGCTTTCTTTTTTTAAGAACCTGCGGACGTTGTAATAAGACATCAACGCAAGGCACGCATAGATAATAAGCAGCAAGACACCGTATATGTATACGGTCTTCTCAAAAATCACCTGTAGATGCTCTAGTATAGTTCTGATCATTAATACTTAATTAGCGGGTTCAGGCAATGTTTGATAATTAACTGGTTCTCGTCGTGCGTCATTTCCATCAGCTCCTCTACCATCAGGCGTGAATTCTGGGTGTTGTGCTTGATGATGGACCGTGCTGCGTTCATCCTGATGTCAAAGTTGGACGAATAAAGGAATTCCGATTTAAGAAACTCAAGGTGTTTGCCTGAGGCGATACGCCCAAGCGCCTTCAATATCTCTATCTGGCAGTTGAGCGGCTGGTTGTTGTATATTTTAACCAGCTTGTCTTCGGCTACCTCTGCGGATAACTTCCCAAGACAGTTGATCGCATTAGCCCTGAAATAGTGGTCTTTATTTGCCAGCAGTTCCATAACGGCTGGTATAGCGCTCTGCTGGTCATAGTGCGCGATCAGCTGCAGGCAGAAAGAAACAATGCTCTTGTTGGGGGAATAACTTACCCAGCGCGAGAAGTTGGGAATAGCGATATCCTTGGTAGTAGTTATGATCTTGAACATTTCCAGCTGGTCCCATGGTAACAGCGGTTCTGTGGCAATATCAAAGAATTTGAACGGTTCATTTTTACTAAGCTGGATATAGGCGTTTCTCGCTGCGGCGCGCAATGCTGCATTACCGCTATTGGTCAGCGGCAGTATAGTTACGTCCGATATCGGTATGTCCATTTGAGTAAGCTCCACAACTGCTTTTATCTTCCTTTCCCAGCGCAGTGTTTTCATTTTTGCAAATGAATCCTTGTCCAGTCCCATATCCAGGTACATCTTGCGCAACAACTCGCCCACTTCGCCTCTGAAATTCTTACGGTACTGGATAAGTGTATCTATCATCATTTGCCGCACGAATGGCTTGCGATAGATCTTGTCGCTGAGGGCGGCCGCATCAAACTCGATATTTTCAAGCGGAATGTCCTGCCCCAGGTTGGGGTTCAGCAGCACCTGCTCCGTGATCATGTCCTCGATCCTGGGTGCGATGTGTGCGAGCCTTTTCTCGTAAACGTATGCTCTGTATCTTTTATATAATATGGCGCTATACGCGACA
>CAINOM010000638.1 GCA_903851455.1 uncultured Bacteroidota bacterium
AACCTCGCGACCGCTATACTGTGTGAAAACCCAGTCTTTTTTTAGCTGCACCAGATCATCATGTTTGTCGATGATGAAATTGTACCGGCTCATGGCGGTGTCCGGTGTATGGCAGATGCCGATAACAGCATAAGCGCTATCGAAGTCGAACTTGCCGAAGCACTCGTACGTCTGGCCACGGGAGGCAATGGAGGAAGCCGTAAACAAAAATATCAGCCAAAATATTTTATAAGCCACGAAAGGTTTTTGGGTGAAAATTAAGGTATAATGACCATGTTACATAACACGCAGTTCTTTCCAGCAGCCAGATACTAATCCTTTACAAACTTAAGTATGTCCGTACTATTGATCTTCACAAAGTAAACACCAGCGGGCAGGTCGGCTACATCTGCCTGCACATTCTTTGAGCTGCAGTTTTGGCTAAGTACAGTGTTCCCTAAAAGGTCATTGATTACAATGCTGGTGATATTTTCGCTGCCGGTTATGTTCAGCGATGTGCTTACCGGATTTGGGTAAATGGTAATGCTTTGGGACTCGCGGGCCACGCCCTGGGCATATGTAGTGCCCCCGCCCAGCATTACATTGCCACTGTTCAGCACATGGCCGGTAACGCTGTCTATAAAGAGCACTACGGCATGCATGTTTGCCACGTTCCACCAGGCGTCAAGCGGTGCGGTAAACGTATAAGAATATGGCACGCCTGCGGTCATAGGTGTGGGAAAGTAGGTGCCGGTGAGCTGGTATGGATTGTACGGTACATTTTCGCGGGCCACATGATCGTAATACATCACGCTATCCGGCACAGAGCTGGGCAGCAGTGCAAAATTGTATTCCGAGTCCTGCATAGGGCCGCTGGCGCCGCCGGAGTACAGATTGGCCTGGCTCCAGTAAATATCGGGCGTACTGTTATGGACCTTGTCTTCGGTAAGTACCATCGCAAGCTTACAAACGCCCGGCAGGTTGGTTGCAGGGGTCACGGTAACTACTACCGTTGCCGTGTCGCCGCTCACGGTGCTATGCAGGGTCATATCGGCATATCCAAAATCATTTTTATGCAGGTCATACTCCAGCGAAAGATCTATGGGGTCGTCCACCACCTTGCGGTCTATTACTATGCTGGGATAGCTGGACACCATGCTCATTATCCAGCTTCCGTATACAGACAGAGCCATAGGCTCGCTTACTGTAGCAGGCTCGTCCATGTGCACGGCTATGTAGCTCACGGTATCGCGCATCAGCTTGGCGAATGAGTCGAGGTATATAATGCCGCGGGGACACGCATCGCACCAGGCAGCAGTTGCTTCTTCTGTAACCAGTTTTTTCACCGGAAAATGAGATACGCCGGTAACGCTTGTCATCAGTGTATCGTTTGTAAACGTTGTGTCACCTGCCGCCGTCACCCAAAGGGTAACAGGCAGAGAATCAAGCGACGCGGGCGTATACGGAGTGGTGCAGGTGAAGGGATAGCTGCCGGCTGCCGGTATGCTTAACCCTGAAAAAACGGATGCAACAGGCGCGCCGCTGCCCACCTGGTAGGTAGCCGTAAAGCTGGTAATGGTGGTTGTACCCGTATTGGTGATCGTGCCGCCAAATGATACGCTGGTGGATGAGGCCACAAAATGTGCCGTACCCGCAACCGGAGTAACAGATACCAATGCTACATCTGTAACCTGGGCATTGCCTTCAAAAGATATACCGAGCAGCATGGCGGCAATACAAGAAGTAAATTTGTTCATTTATTTTGTTTTCAGGATGATCTCGCTGAACCAGCGATTGTACGAATTAAGACCAGAAATATTAATTTTTGGTTGGGTATCTGCGGCTGATTTTAAAACGCATGGATACGGCTATGACTATTAATTAGTTAACTCAGGTAATTTATTGTAATTTCAGTTCCTGATAAGATATTATGAGAAACAAGACCGGGGTTATACTGCTATGCTTTTTTTTACTTGGCTGCGTGCATAGCGCGCAGGCGGCATTCGTGATAAGAAACGTTGAAGCAACCGGCACCAGTTTATCTGGAGCGTACCACGCAGATCTTACCAACGAGGCGTTCCATGCGCTCCCACTCGCCGATAGCACCAATTATGCCGATGCGAAAAAACAGGGACAAAAAAATGGCCTGCAAGGCAGATTGGCTTTTACCTTCTCTATGATCGGACTGGCTTTTCAGCCGCTGGGCTTCGTAGCCATGTACTTCGGGATCCGGGGCTGGAAAAAGGGAAAGTACCGTCGTGGTCTTGCTATAGCGGGGTTTGTCTTAGGAACCATTGAGGTGCTCGTTACTTTGCTCATCCTGGCGCTCATACTGGGCTAGGAACCAGCGCCGTCATCCGGAGATCAGCCCGATCTCTGATTGCCACCCCTGTCTTGATATAGCAAAATTGTAGATATCTCATTGTCGACCCTATTAAATCCAGCACTAACTTTGTACCAGATTTACCGAATATGAGCATTTACGCAAGTAAATGCGCTACGCGCCATGAGCAATAAAAAAAAGAAAATTTGCATGCCCGGTAAACGCAATCTCTACATCCACTGCTTCCGCGATCGTTAATCCCGCCAAATCTGGCATTCGGACTAACATTTCCCCTAATTTTACCGTCTATTATATTACGAATTATGAAAACGCGCCTTTCCCTGTTGCCCGCCCTGCTTTTGGTGTTGCTCGCAAGCAGCAGTTACCATGCCCATGCACAATTCCCCGGCATACAATGGAAGAAATGCCTGGGTGGCAGCGGCGATGAGCTGGCCTACACCATGCGCCCCACTTACGACAGCGGCTACATTATAGCCGGCTCCAGCCGGTCTGACGATGGCAATGTGACCGGCAACCACGGCGGGCTCGACTTCTGGATCGTAAAAGTATCAGACACCGGAGGCATAATGTGGCAAAAGAGCCTTGGCGGCAGCGGCGATGAAGAGCCCACCAGCATCCTCCAGACATGGGACTCTGGCTACATAGTGGCTGGTTATACCACTTCTGCCGACGGCCAGGTAACCGGACATCACGGCACACCCGGCTCGGCCGACTACTGGATCGTGAAGCTATCAGCTACGGGAAACATACAGTGGCAAAAGTCGCTGGGTGGGTCGGGCAACGAATTGGCGCAATCCATATACGCCACCAAGGACGGTGGCTACATCGTTGCCGGCTATTCAAACTCTACAGACGGAGATGTGACC
>CAINOM010000639.1 GCA_903851455.1 uncultured Bacteroidota bacterium
CGGACTGTTCGAGCATTTCCAGGCCGGTAGCCGAGTAATCCTTTTTGTCTACGATAACGTCTATCGTTTTGAAAATGCCCTTTAGATTTTTGGTAGTAGGCGTAAGCTCTACAAGATAGGAAGTGGGGTTTTCGAAGATCGCGGTGGTGAAGTTCGAATTCGTCAAAATAGTACCCTGCACACAATCTATCATCATTTTGTTGACTTGTTCAAACATCTTGTTGGACTTTGCGGAGACTTTGTTTTCCTTGCTGCCGTCTTTTGTTTTTATGTTATTACCATTGATCACCAGCAGGTAGTAAGTGGGTTTCTTATACTCCATGCGCACCTTATTGTCCCGTTTGAACCAGAACTGGCCGGTGGAAACGATCTTGTCGGACAGCATGCTGAGGTTCTTGTTCTGGGTAAAGTCGCACTGGATGGACTGGGTGGCCTGTGACGCCTGAATGAATTTTTTTCTGAACTCTTCCGCATTTGACAGGGGTTTATAACCCGTGTGCTGCGCAGAAGCAGAGAGTGTTAGCAAGCAGCAGATGAGTAAAGTGATTTTATGCATATGCATCGATGTTAAGCAATTTATTGAGCGGTACTATTTTGTACCCTTTGTTCTTAATTTGTTCTATCAGCTCGGGCAAAATGGCGGCCGTGATCTCCATAGAATCATGCAGCAAGATAACGCTGCCAGGTTTCAGTTGGCCGATGATCCGCGATAATAACATTTGTTTGTCTTTTGCCCGGGTATCAAAAGACCGGATGCTCCAGCCGACGGGTTTATACCCGCCTTTTTTTATGGCCCGTGCGAGATTGGGGTTCATAACACCGTAAGGTGGGCGGAACAACAATGGTTTAAGACCCGTCGCCCGCGCCACTTCATTATCCATCTGTTTCATATCTGCGAGCATCTTTCCGCTACCAAACATATCGAACCAGTAGTGATGCGAATAACTGTGATTGCCTATTGTGTGGCCTTCGCTGACGATGCGCTGCAACAGAGGTTCATTACCGGGGATGTTTTTGCCGATGCAAAAGAAAGCTGCGGAGACGTTGTGTTGCTTAAGGGTATCGAGAATGGCAGCAGTATATCGTGCCGGACCGTCATCGAATGTCAGGGCTACGACTCGCTCAGTTGTCTTTGCACTGCATACCACCGGCATAAAAAAGCCAAGAGATAATTTTACGCATGCTAAGAAAATAATAGAGATGTATAACCAAGCGAATAACAAAAAAAAAGCCCAGTGAATGGGCATCCAGCAAAGGTGTATGGCCACCAGAATTCCCAGCGCCAGTATTGCAATGATATTTAAGCTGCGGAATGTCAATGCGCCCAAAAGTTATAATAGTTAAACCATTGCTCGGGGTATTCTTTTACCTTCTTTTCCACCTCCGCAATATAGTCATTCAGGGCTTCGGGTATAGCAAGCTGTTTGTTAGCGTTATAAGTTTTGGAAGGTGTGGCAGACAGATGATAGTGCATTGGGGAATCCTTGGCACAAAATACGTAGGACACGGGCACCTTAAAAGTTGCGGCTAATACAAACGGCCCCATAGGGAAAAGAGCATCTTCGCCGAGGAAAGTTCCGTTGACCGTCTTACTTCCGGCTACAAACCGGTCTGCATGTATGGCGATGAGCTCGTTGTTCTTCAGGGCGTTGCTTATCTCGTATACATGAGACATGTCCTCCTTTATAGTAATGATGCTCATTTTGCGATCATTCATCACCGATTCAAGGTATTCTTTTATCTGCTGCTGCTCATTGTCGACCATTATAATGTTGACCTTAACAGGAAGCCGTTTGAAGTAATAACCAGCCAACTCATAGTTGCCTATATGGGCGCTGATAAGAATACCTCCCTTTCCTCCGGCCATTATCTCTTCTATGTGATGCTCGCCCTCAAAAACAAAGGTGTAAGGTACTTTGAGCCCTGACATGACCACGATCTTGTCTATAAGCGTCTGCCCGAAAAGGTAGTAATTGCGATATATGCTGCGGGTGAGTATCCAGCCCTTGTAGCCTAGTTTTTTGAAGTAAGTACGTGTGAATTTAACGGTGGAAGAAAACAGGAAATAATAGCCCGCGACAAAACGTAACAGGAAGTAAGCCGGGCGAACTCCTGCAATGCGTAAAATACCAATAAAGATGCTGTAGCCTAGTTTGTTTCCTTTAGATTTTCCTTCCCAGGACTGCGTCATATCAGTTCCTTCACCTTTGTGTGAGCATCAATGTAGTTGTAAAAATTCTGGAAGGTAGCTATGTTGTTAAAATCCTCAGGTTTCACTTTGCAGCCGAAGTTAGACTCGGTGATGGCTATGAGGTCGATATAATCGAGGCTATCGAGATCCAG
>CAINOM010000640.1 GCA_903851455.1 uncultured Bacteroidota bacterium
CATCACGAATTTGCGAGTGACGACTATCCATACCTTGCTTATAATCCTTATATCAAAGACCTTTCATGGGCCGGCATCAAAGCCATATTTTCTAATTATTACTTTTCCAATTACCACCCCATTACTTCACTGACGTGGGCTATCGAATATAAAATATGGCAGATGAATCCAATGCCGTATCATATTACCAACCTGTTGCTGCACCTGGTCAACACACTGTTGGTATTTGTATTTTTTAAGAAACTGGTGAACAGTAATAATGTGGCGCTTATCTGCGCTGCTTTGTTTGCCCTGCATCCCATGCACGTGGAGGTTGTAGCCTGGGTGGCCCAGCGGAAAGACCTTGTGTATACTGCGTTTTTCCTCTTGTCGCTGATATTTTATGTGCAGTTTACGAATAACAAAAAAGTGCTGATCTATGTATGCTCGGTATTGTTCTTTATCCTGTCTCTGCTATCAAAATCAATGGCCATCACATTGCCGGTATTGCTGGTGCTGATAGACTATTACCGGGGAAGTCTCACCGCTAAATCGCTGATCAACAAGATTCCGTTTTTCGTGCTTTCCCTTGGGTTCGGAATACTGACGCTTAAAACGCAGGAAGGCATCCGTTTTGATAAAGACTTTACCCCCGTATTCCCTTTTGTAGATCGCATCTTCCTGGTTTGCTATGCTGTTTGCTTGTACCTGTACGATCTTATAGTACCCACTGGTCTTGCATTGTTTCATTTTTACCCGGTGAAAACAAATGGCTCTTTTCCCATGATGGTCTATGCATCACCTTTCATTTTGATCCTGATAGCCTTCCTGATCACCCGTATTAAGTCTTTCCGTAAGGAGCTGATCTTTGGCTTTTTGTTTTTTCTCATCAGCATTTCCATCGTGCTCCAGTTCGTGCCGGCGGGCTGTGCCATCATTTCTGAGCGCTACACCTACGTGCCCTACCTGGGCTGTTTTTTCATCATTGCTATGTTTTACGATCGGCTGCAGGCAGGCGCTTTCAAGCCGCTCATAAAATTTAAAGCCCTTTCTAATTATGTGCTCATCTGCTTTATCGGTCTGCTTGCCGCGGTAGCACTGGTAAGGGTGGGTAACTGGGAAAACTACGAGACTCTGCTGGACGACCTCGTGGCAAAAGAACCCGACAATCCCTATTCGTATTTTTCGCGCAGCCATTATCTATTGGAGTTTAAGCAAGACCCGAAGGCTGCCCTTGCAGATATACAGGAAGCGATAAAGCTGGATACAACGGTTGCCAGTAGCTACAGTAATTGCGGTTTCCTGATGGGTATCATGAGAGATTATCCGGGTTCAGTGCGCGCTTTTGATATGGCTATTAAGCTGGACTCTTCTGATCGTAAGTACCACATGAACCGGGGCATATCGCGCATGATGCTGCCTGATTATAAAGGCGCCCTTGCCGATTTTAACATCTGGCTCGCGGCAGATTCTTCCAGCGCCGAGATGGTCTATGATAAGGCATTCTGTTTGTACCATGTTGGCGATACCGCTCAGGCTGCAGTTGTATTTAATAAGGCGCTCGCACTCAATCCTAAGTATGTGGACGCATACTACCAGCTTGGCACCCTCTATTTTTTGCAGAAAGACTACAAAAAGGCCATACAGCAGTTCAGCAGTGCCATAGCGCTAAAGAAAGACTATACCGATGCCTATTATAATCGCGCCGCAGCCAAGTTCAATTCAAACGATCCCGGAGCATGCGACGACATCCGGATGGCGATGAGCCTGGGTCAAAAAGTGGCGCCCGAGATTCTGGCGAAGTGCAAGTAGAAGACTTATTTTATTTGCCACATTATTTGATGTGTACACCACAAACATTTCTGTGTTCCCTGGATCGACCGCCTAAATAGCCATGAGGCGTTCTGATAAGCTAAATAATCCCTATATTGCGCATTCATTTTTATTTTAATCCTAAATACTCATGTTCAATAAGTTTATCTTAGTTGTGGCTGCTATCCTATGTACAGCCGGAATCGTTCGTGCGCAATCTGACGTGCAGCCGTGTGCTACCGACGAACATTACCGCCAGATGCTGGAAAAATACCCCCAACTGGCAGCAATGGAGACGCAGTTTGAAGATCAGCTAAGCAAGCGGATGGCCGAGCGTACCACAGCCGCCACCGACACGACAATATACGATGTGCCCCTGGTAATACATGTTATTCATGATTACGGTGCAGAGAACCTGAGCGACACGGTATTGTATGACGCAGTAAAATACTGGACAACCGTTTACCTGAAACAAAATGCCGACACTGCAGATGTCATACCTACATTTGTGCCTTATGTTGGCAAACCCGGTATGCGTTTTCACCTTGCCACAAAGGACCCGAATGGTAACCCCACTAAGGGCATTGTAAGGTTCCAGTCATATCTCACCAGTACGGCCGACGACGAGGCTAAATTCGGTCAGTGGCCACAGAATGAATATGTGAACATATGGTTCATCAGTGCTTTCGGATCCAGCTTAACCGGAGTTGCAGCTTATGCAATATTGCCATCCACTGTCGTTTTTGAGCCGTTTTATGATGGTATCATCTGTATTGCCAGTTATGTAAGCAATGATAAGACCATCCCCCATGAGATGGGCCACATAATGAACCTGTCGCACCCGTGGGGAAATACAAACAACCCGGGAGTATCCTGCGGTGGTAATGACTTTGTAGATGATACACCGCCTACCATGGGCCATAACGGTACCGGCTGCACCGCCGCTGCACTTTATGATACTACCTGTGCTACCGGCTATGAGAAACTTTACACATCTTCGGATGGAACTATGGATTCGCTTGTTAATTATCCCGATACCGCTAACTCGCAGAATATCATGGATTATACGTACTGCGCAAGGATGTTCACAAAAGGACAGGCGGCCCGTATGCGCGCAGCGATCACTAATGCAACTGGTGGCCGTAGCAATCTGTGGAGTCCCGCTAATCTCGCTGCTACCGGAGCGCTGACGCCGATGCAAGATCTTCCCCCGGTGCCGGATTTCATCATGAACCGTGGCATCCCAACTACTTCTGATACCAGGGCGTATTTCCTGACCACCAACTGCGCATCCAGTTTTGTTTTTCGCAATGCCAGCTGGAACGATACAATTACGAGCGTGTCATGGGCTTTTTCAAACGGTGCCACGCTCCCTACTTCTACCAGTATGTCGACAGTTACCAACAAGTTCTCTGTTCCTGGCTGGGTAACAGTTTCCCTGACCGCTACCGCCAACTCGGGCAGCACAACACTGGTTAATACCCAGGCAGTTTATGCAGCCGATACAACACCGGCCGGTGGAGTAGGGTATACACAGAGTTTTGCCAGTGCAAGCGACATCAGCAACTGGCCGATGTTCAATTATTATAACAACCAGTTTAAATGGGAATTCTATCACGGGGCAGGTATAGGCGACACTACCTGTCTGCGTTATCGTTCTTACGATTCTTCAAACAGGATCACCGGTAACGCTGTTGGCGACAAAGACGATATTTATACCCCTGCGTTCAATCTTTCCGGCACAACGGGGAATCTTTATTTTAACTTCTTTACCACTTCGGCATATACGCGGCACAACATCGGCAGCGGTACCACACTTGTGGACGATTCACTTGAAGTTGATGTAAGTATTAACGGCGGAGCGAGCTGGGCCAGGATAGGCGGTTACGGAAGTACCAGGCTTTATAACAACGGCAACTACGGTATTGAGTTTGTTCCTAATTCAGCAACACAGTGGCTGCCAAGGTCCCTTAATATTCCCACACTCTACCGCACCGGCGAGACATTCTTTAGGTTCCGTTATCACCCCGGCAATACCGGCAACGATCTCTACATTGACAACATGAGCATCGGTACGCTGCCAGCGGGTGTAAAGGAAGCGGTAACATCCGCTCCAAATACGTTCAATATTTTCCCAAACCCTTCATCAAATGGCTTCAACCTCGTGTTTAAGACGGGCAATGATGGCATTGTAAGCTACAATGTGAAAGACATCACCGGTAAAGTGATCTATGAGAATAAAAAGGTTTTCAACGCGAACAGTGTTGAGCAGGAATCAATATCCCGCTCAATAACACCAGCTGCAGGTATGTACTTCGTTACAGTTACTATCGATGGCGTGAATATGACACAGAAAATGGTGGTATATTAATTTAGTTTCCTTATTGATAAACGGGAGCGGCCAATCGGTCGCTCTCGTTATTTATTACAAGGTCTCATACTCTTTCTTATTCTTCGGATATTAATAAAATGGGTCACCACAAGACCGGCCGAGGCAATATAAGCCATCCAGTGAAGATGTGCCTGGAAGATGATTGCTAACGCAAGGATTGTCCAGAACAGCCATAATGAAGTTCTTATTTGCCGGGCAGGCGTATGACTTGCTGAATGATAGACAGCCAGGAAACTTATCAGTAAAAAGACATAGTCCAGTTGCTCCCACCACGATGGCAGGTTTAAGGGGCTGCTGTCTGTAAAGGAGAATTTAAGCAGGAATAATACGGGTATCACCAGGCAGTGTATGGTGCACAATACCGCACTCGTAATGCCAGCCCTGTCTGATGCTGTGGATACTTTTTCGTTCATTCGCAAATGCAACTGTATTGCAAATGTATGACAATATAGTAAACGCAACATTGTTGTATTTATGTACATTTGTGAAAACTTTTTTTGAAACATGGATATCTCGCAGCACATCAGGGAGCGGGGATTAAAGGTAACGCCGTCGAGGCTGAGCGTAATGAAGGTGCTGGAGGGCGACCACCGGGCCTATGCTCATGCCGATCTGGAAGCTATCTTCAGCAATATGGACCGCGTAACCTTGTACCGCGTTTTGAATGATTTTGAGGAAAGCGGCCTGGTGCATAAAGTGATAGATATGGATGGTGTTACGAGGTTTGCTTATTGCAAGCATTCTTGTCCGGGCACACATCATGCCGACGAACATGCACATTTCAATTGCCAGGCCTGCCGGAAAATGTTTTGCCTTGAAAATCTACCAGCGCCGTCTTTTAGCGTTCCCAGGGGGTTTAAGGCAATGGGTCAAAATATTCTTGTGTTCGGATTGTGTAAGAGCTGCAGCGCAGCGTAATTTAGCAGTGGGTAAAATTGATATCGATAGTTGAATTGAGAAAGAAGTTCGTCCATATAGTAAGTTGGCTAATGCTGGTGGTGTTCCTCGTCGGGGTGATCCCAAAGGAGTACCTGCATGATGCATTGTATCATCACCATGACGATGTTCATCCTGTTTACAAGAAAGGGGAGCTCGTTTTCACCAACAAACATAACCACTGCGCTTTTGTAGGTTTTGTATTTGCGCCATTCGTTGCCACAGAAAAGCAATTTCTTTCTTTCAGTGAATATCCGGTCCATTCCGCTAATTATCTTCTGCCGTCTTATTACTTTGCATATTCTTCTGTACACGAGTCTGTCTCCTTACGTGGCCCGCCTGTTATTTCCTGAATAACTTATTTGATGGGTGCTGGTTGCACAGCGCTATTACGAGGGCTTCAGCTTAATGCCCCTGTCGTAATTTAATTAGATCGCAACGATTTGCTGCGATGTGCGCAGTCTTAGCCACACATCTTGAATTAACCAGGCTTATAACTCCAAAATCAGGACCATGTACAAGTATATATGTTTAATAATTTTTGCGATTTTTTTCAGTACCGCAGGTGCTAAGATACCCGCCGTCAATACACTTTCAGGAACAGTCAAAGACGGCAAAGGAGCGCCGCTCGAAGGAGCTGTCGTTGAGATCCCGGATCTGAAAACAGGAACTGTCACAGATAGCAGCGGCCATTACACAATCGATAAATTGCCCGGCGGCAAGTTCATCGTCGTGGCCAGCATGATCAGTTATTCTAAGACGACGTTTACAATAGCGATTACAGGAAACACAACCCACGACTTCGTGCTCAACGAAAGCGCTATCGAAAGCAAGGAAGTAGTGATCACTGGCCAGTCGAAAGCTACAGAGATAAACCGGAGCCCGGTGCCAGTGGTTGCGGTCAACAATCAATATCTCCGGGAAAACATCAGCAGCAATATCATTGATGCGCTGGTGAAAGTGCCAGGGGTAACGGCAGTAACTACGGGCCCTAACATTTCCAAGCCTTTTATCAGGGGACTGGGGTATAACCGGATATTGACGCTATATGATGGTATGCGCCAGGAAGGACAGCAGTGGGGCGATGAGCATGGTATCGAGGTAGATGAATACAGCGTTGACCGTGTGGAATTGGTAAAAGGCCCTGCTAGTCTTATATATGGTTCCGACGCACTGGCGGGAGTGGTCAATCTGATACCAACGCCCCCCGCCGCAGATGGCAAGATAAAGGGCGAGGTAGTGACCGAGTACCAGTCAAATAACAACATGGCAGGTATAAGCGGAATGATGACCGGTTGTCAAAACGGATTCTATTGGTTGGGCAGAGTCTCTCATAAACAAGCTATGGACTACCAGGACCCGATAGACGGAAGGGTATACGGAACTAATTTCAACGAGACCGATGCCAATGCGTCCTTTGGGCTGAACAAAAAATGGGGGTACACTCATCTTGAACTGAGTATGTTCAACGACCTGCAGGCCATACCAGATGGCAGCCGGGATTCAGCAACGCGACAATTCACGAAGCAGGTATTTGAAAATGAGACAGACTCAATGATGAAAGTCAGGCCAGTAGTTTCAGATCGCGAGCTGCATAGTTACACCTTACCGGCATTGCATCAGTATGTGCAGCAATACCGCGTCATGTCTTCCAACAATTTTAATATTCTAAACGGTCTGCTCGCAGTGAACCTCGGCTTTGAAAGAAACATAAGGCAGGAGTTCAGCCATCCTGAGTACAGTTCTATACCGGGTCTTGACTTAGAACTCAGCTCACTGACTTACGATGTCAAATACTATTTTCATAGTGTGGCAGGTTGGGAGATCACCGCCGGTATCAATGGTATGTACCAGGCCAATGATGCCACCAAGGGCACCGAATTTGTGATTCCATCTTACAATCAGTTTGACATCGGCCCATTCGCAGTATTTAAAAGAACACTCGGTAAACTTGATATTGCCGGCGGCATCAGGTTCGACGACCGGGCATTTCATAACGACGCCTTGTACACAAAGCCGGATGCGGTGACCGGATTTGATACCTATTACTCCGGCCAGAATACAGCAGGGGCAACACAGCAGTTTGCAGCGGCGAGTCACAACTATTCCGGAATGACCTACAGTCTCGGGCTGGCATACATTTTCTCTAAAGAATTCGCCCTGAAAGCAAATATTGCCCGCGGCTACCGTGCGCCCAATATTGCTGAGATATCAGCCGACGGGGTACATCCGGGTACTAATATCTACCAGGTTGGCGGCACGAACCTAAAACCGGAATTCAGCCTCCAGGAAGATATCGGTGTTGAGTTTACTTCGAAACATGTTTCTATAAATGTCTCGGCGTTCAACAACGACATTACGAATTACATTTACAATCAAAAGATATTGAACGTTTCCGGGACGGACTCCATGAAGGACGATGCTACCGTTTTCAGGTTCGAAGCCACCCATGCCCGGCTTTATGGCGGGGAAGCCAGCATAGACATACATCCTCATCCGCTCGACTGGCTGCACTTTGAAAATAGCATCTCACTCGTCTATGGCATCAATGAAGGTGGTAACGGTGTGCCGGTAACAGACCGGAACAAGTATCTTCCACTTATTCCTCCTGTACATGGTATTTCCGAGCTAAGGGCAAATTTCAAGCATTCTGCCAGGTTTCTGAAAAACACTTTTGTAAAGCTGCAGCTAGAAATGTATGCGCGACAGGATCGGGTATACCTGGCCAATAATACAGAGACGGCAACAGCGGGATATGCATTGTTTAATGCCGGCCTAGGTGGGAATGTCACTAATCGTTCCGGAAGAGAAA
>CAINOM010000641.1 GCA_903851455.1 uncultured Bacteroidota bacterium
CGGGCTAAAGGCTGGCGCTTTATACAAACTGAAGCAAAAGACGGAAGCAGCCTATCTCTATAGCGTTGTCTTTGATAAATGTGATGACAATAAGAAGGCGATATATACCAGCTTTCGCTGGGCAGTGAACGGCGAGATACAGCCGGTGCTGGACCAGTGCAAAAATGATCATGAGCGCGCGGTAGTATACATCATGAAAGGGCTGTATGATTATTCGGGCAGCGATGATGATATTACGTTGCCGATACGCAAAGCCTATGAGCTGGATCCGAAAGTGAACGGGCTGGATATAGTAATGACCCGCAGGATCAACAAACTGGAGAGCGACCACATGAAGGACATCGCTACCGCAAACCTGAAAGCAGATCCGCAACTGGCCGCGCTCGATGCATTCGCTCAGAAAGCTGCGGCGGAGGGTAAAGCAGGCACGCTTGCATACTGGCAGCTATGTTCTGCTTATATAGCTATACTGGATGGAAATGCAGCAAGATGCGGCGAGTACCTGGCAAAAGCTGCAACACAAAAAATGACTGCAAATGAACAAGACGTTTACGCCATAGTGAATGTGCTTTACACAATACGTAAACATGGCAAGATCACGGAACAAACAGAACAGGAATTGCTGCCGGTACTGAAAGCCGTGGCTGTACGGGGCAACACTGAAGGCCGTTATCGCGTGCTTTTCTCAGGCATAATGGTGACCGTGCTCAAGGCAGCTTACCTGGCGCAGGGGGATGTGGAGAAAGCCATTTATTGCCATTCGAAGGTAGGGGGTATACCGTCAGCAGATTATACTGAGGACTACACGAGTGAACCCGGCAGCCTGCTCGAAAAAATGAGCCCGCAAAAACTGCACGACGTGGAAGCATTTGTGACTAAGAAAAACAAATCGCCTTTTGAGGCATGGCTTACTGAGAACACTTCATATACGCCTGGTGCGTTGCAGGAGCTGGAAGGCACAAAATATCTCCGGATGTTCGATTTTGATTCTGCCGTTGGTGTATTATCAAAGGTGCCGGATAGCCTGCTGCGGAGATGCAAACTGCCGGATATAATGGTAAGCCACATCCTCGATAACCAGGAATGGAATAAATCGGACAAAGGAATGTCTTATAACAAGCTTGAATTTGCACGTAAGATGCTGGAGTTGCAGCAAAAACTAAAATCCGATCCTAAGGACGGGAGGGCTGCATACCAGTTTGCAAACGGCCTTTATAGTATGAGCTACTACGGCAAGGGTCATCACGCCTATGATTACTACAGGAGCGGAACAGATGAGTATGCCTATTTTGATTTTAAAAGCCGTGCAGCACTTGATGGCTATGCACTGGAACACTATACACTGCACATTCCGGAGATGTATTACCAGCAGGCCTTCAATAACAGCGAGGATCGCGAAGTCAAAGCGCGCTGCTTGTTCATGGCGGCAAAATGCTGGCAGAAGAACTGCCCTTCGAAAAACGCGGAGCGCAGCTACTTCGATCCCGACCTGAACGCCTATTACTTCAACACATTTAAAAACCCGCACCTCATTAAACTCAAAGGCGAGTATAAGGACACTAAATTCTATACTACTGCGGTAAATACCTGTTCTTATTTCAAAGATTTTGTAGCGAAGTAAGAAAAGAGTATCGGACAAACTCAAAAAAAAATCCGGGCGATTGCCCGGATTTTTTCATTTTTGTAATTCGCTCTTAGAGCAGGAAAGGCTGTATGAGGGACAGTATCGTCGCGCTGTCCATACCCTCGTCAAACGCTGCTGTAGCGGATAACTTAGGTACAGTGCCGCCGGTCGCATAGCTATCCGGAAGCGTGGTGATATCCACACCGCCTACCTGTATCGTATTGTCCTCGCCGAGGTAATAGTTCTGCAGCGCGTTCAGTGGTGGTATGTTGTTGTTTATCCATGGCGCTGGTATTTCCAGTGCATTGATCGGTGGCTGCCTGCGTATCAGGCGTACATGGGCTGCATGGCGGCCTTCCGTGCTTTGTAACTGGAATGCCTGGCCAAGTACGCTGGCATTGCCAAACAGGCTCGGCATCTGGCCCTGGTAGGCATGAATGCCGGTATCTTCAATGATCTGCGCGATCACCAGGAAAGTAGGATAATCGCTGAATACAGAAGCATATGTAGTTCCATAGGTGCCACTCATCGTAAAGTCGTAGGCCGACGGAACATATAACGGGTTAGGTAACGCGCCGGTATAATACTTCGGCGTAAATGGCGTGCCTCCCATTGCAGTAATAACATCGTTCAGAAACAGGATATGCGCCTTTTCCTGGGCCTCGATAGTAAGGAAACCGGCTTTGTCATTGCCGCTGGGGTAGGCAGTGCTTGGCGGAATAAGGTCGGGCAGGCTGTTAGCGGTATGGTAAAAATTGTACTCGAGGTACTCCATTTCCAACGCCAGGTTCAGGGCGTCAATAACCCCGTTAGAGGCAGCGGTTTTACCATAAGCCTTATTGAAAAGAGATCCGATGGCAAATGGCAATGCAGCCACAGCTACTTTAGAGCCGAAGCTTTTCAGTACCTTCCTGCGGTCGCTGAGCCGCTCATACACTTCCGGGTCCGACTTCTCAATTTCGCTAAGTATATTCTTAAAATTCATGATCGTGTTATTTGAAAGAAGGTAATTTGCTTATGTCAAATTTGGTCTGGATGTATTGCTCAATAGCCGCCATAACGCTCGCTGGCTCTGTTGCCAGGTCCAGTCCGTTGCTGTCTACAGCAGAATTGTCCGCGAAAGAATTGTAAGTAAGTGTATCGCGCATATATGCACTGCGGCGCGCCTGCACTGTAGCTATTTTGCTGAGTGCCTGCAGGAAATCTGTGCTGCTCACCAGCCTTGCTGCGCCATTGTAGGCTCCCACGGCTATATCAGCGAGGGCATATGCATTAGCCAGTGTGCTGGTGCGATCTGCAAACGTGGAAAGTGACAAATTCAGAACGATAGGCTTTGCGGCATTGGTCCCCAGCAGTGTTTTCAGATATTCACGATGCGCAATTGCTTGGTCCCTGAGATCAATAAAGCACAATGACTCACTGGAGGTCATGCCAAAATAGGGAGTAATAGCGGCCTGTATATAAAAACCCGCCTGCACCTGCTCTACGATATAAAGCATGTTCAGCAATCCGGCATCACCGCTGCCAACGTAAGTAGTGCTTGGAGGTGTTCTCCTGCATGCCGATAATATTACCCCCGCTCCGGCAATGCCGCCGGCGAGCTGGAAAAAACGGCGTCGCGATACATCATATCCTTTTTCCGTTTCCGCCACCTGCTCGTTACCGGGTGTGTTCAATATTTCCATACTTTCAATTTATATAGTGTTATACGAGGCCCTGCAATGCAGAACAAACTTTTTTAACCGGCCTTAAAATTAAAAAAAGCCAGCGGCAAAGCAACATATTATTTTGCCCGCCCAAAATTTTTGCTATACGTATAGCGCCCCTAAGGTTATAAAGTTATTCAGAAAAA
>CAINOM010000642.1 GCA_903851455.1 uncultured Bacteroidota bacterium
CGTAACCAGTATAAATGCTACCGAGGCGCATGACCAGGCAATACCTTATGCAAAAATACCTGCCCCTGCTATTCCTGCTGGTATTTGCGGTGCCGTTGTTCTTTCATAATATTCATAGTACACATTCACCCGGCGGCGATGACTATGCCCAGTATATAAAGGAAGCCCAGAACATAGCCAATGGCAAGCCATACTACGAGTCGAACTATGTATTCAACAAGTACAACAATTGCTATTCGCCGCCGCAGTACCCGCCCGGTTTCCCGCTGATGCTGGCGCCAGTGGTAAAATATTGGGGTATTGACATCAGGCCGATGTGTTATTTTAACACGATTATTGCGGCCTGTATCCTGTTTGCGCTTTTCTTTTATTTCCGCAAATATATGAGTGGGTTCGCCGCCTGCTGCCTGGCCATAGTGATCTCGTACAGCCAGTGTATGATGGACCTGAAGCAGGCGGTTTTGTCTGATGCGTCAAGTATGCTTTTTGTGTTGCTCTATCTTATCGTACGCAATGCAAAGTCGTTTAGCTGGCAACGGATCTTGTTGCTGATATTACTTGCTACACTGGCCATACTTACCCGCACGCAGTCGGTGCTGTTACTATTCGCAGAAGTAGCATTATTAGGTATCTCCATACTGAAAACGGCAGCGAAAGAGAAGAAGCTATCAATGAAAGCGATCAGTTTAGCGCCACTGTACATTGTTATAGGAACGCTTTTATTCAGCGTTGTGCTCAACAAGATCGTGTTTTATTGCCCCACCAGCGCTACCGGTTTTTATATCGATTTCCTTAGGTCGACGCTTCAAAAAGGGCTGCCCTCGATTGTGAGGGATAATGTGACTACGCTGCTGGGGTCCATAACCGATTTCTTTCATTACGATACCGACCATGGCATGCGTACTGCCCTAGTCACGTTAATGGAGAGTGCCGGGTTGGTTTTTTGCTGCATCGGCTTCCTGATGTCTGTTACTAAGAGGCTGTGTTTCGATGACCTGTTTTTTGTGTTCGTCTGCGCCATGGTGCTTTATTATCCCATACACGATGCGCGCTATTTTTTCCCGGTAATGCCGGTGGTATTTTACTATTGCTATGTGGCGCTGGCCAGGATAGTACCTATGGTTACTACGGTAAGACCTCGCTATGTGGCTCTCCTGCTTACATTCATCTACTTGTTTGCGGGTATGAAGTATCTGAAAGCAACTACACTGCCCCCGGCGGGATATGTACCCGAAGCGAAAGACCAACAGGCGTTCAATTATATTATCGCACACGTGAGTGACAGTGATATTATTGTTTGCTCGCGCCCGCGCCTTGTTACATTGTACACCAACAAGCGATGTATGATACATGCGTGGCAGTATCCGCTGGATGTCAATAAACAGGTTTTCGACAGTCTGCATGTACGCTACCTGCTTTTAAATGGTATTGTAGACGACTACTACAGGAGCTATATGCACCAGTATGAACATCCGGTAGATAGTGTGAATATTGCGCCTGGCTATGTGCTGTATACGCTGAGGTGAGAACCCTGATCAAGGAAAGAAGCGGCTATTCGCAAAAGAATTTTAATAGTCGTATCTTTGCAAAACAAATACATTGCTAAACTGTTTATGGTACGTACTATCATCACTCCGGCAAATACAAGTATCCAGGTGGTTATTCCAAAAGACTATGTGGGAAAACCCATTGAAGTTACCTGCCTCGCTTTGGAAGAGCTGGAAGAGAAACATCCTGCGAAAACAATGGCCGATTTCTTCGGAACGCTACCAACAGAAACATACAAAGAGATAAAGGAGCATACCGAACAAGCCCGTAAAGAATGGAACAGAGGTTTTTAATAGATACCAATGTAGTCATTGATGCGTTGGGTGCGGAGATGCCCGCTGAACCCCGGGATTTTATTGGCGGGATGACACCCATTGTATCGGCTGTAACTTATATGGAAGCACTGGGTTGGCATAAAGCATCACCGCAGCAACTTGCACCCTTGCAAGCGTTCTTAAGTGCCGCAACCGTGCTGCCTATAGATCAGACTGTCGTTAACAAAACAGTTTTGATAAGACAACAAAAGAAGATCGGGCTTGGCGACGCCATTATTGCAGCTGCGGCACTTCTTCATGATCTTATTTTATTAACCCGAAATACCGGAGACTTTAAAGACATTAACGGTCTGAAAACATTAAATCCGTGGCAGATCAAATAACGATCCCAAAGCAGATTCTTTAGTAGCCGGAGTAATACATTACTTTATATGAAAGCCATTTTTTTTATGCTGTCGATTGTGCTGTGCATGGTATTAACGGCATACTCACAGCCCAGGCATATTACGCTTACGGGTTCGCTCGTAATGCAGACCGGAGAGGTTTTCCCGTACAAGCTTGTGCTAACGGATTCTGGTAATGTGGTCAAAGGATATTCCTATACTTATAAAGAACCGGAAGAAACAAAGACCGTGATCCGCGGCACACTTGACAAGCACATGCGTACGCTGTCATTCAAGGAGAAGGACATTGTTTATTCGCACACCGTGCAGACGAAGGCGTATATGTGCCTGGTAAATGCCAGCCTGGAATATGTGCAGGACGGCAGTGGAAAGGCGCTGAAAGGAAGTATCACCAGCCGTGAGGCGGACAATACTTCCTGCACTCCCGGAGAGATCATTTTTAAAGATGACAAAGAGCTACAGGACCTTTTTTCCAGCCATGAGGCGTTTGATACGGTCATCA
>CAINOM010000643.1 GCA_903851455.1 uncultured Bacteroidota bacterium
AGCGCCCACGCCTTAGCCGTTTCAACTTCCGCAACATTAAGCCCGCTGAAGCTAAGGATCTGAAAACCAAGATCGCACTGGTATCCAACAAAGTGGTAACAGAAGCTACCAAGAAAGAAGCTACAGAACGGATCAGGAAGTTCTATACCGATAAGGGTTATGGAAGGGTGCAGATTAAGGTGCTGGAAAGGCCGGATACTGCAGCCGTGAATAAAGTGATACTCACCTTCGTTATAGATAAGGGTAATAAGACCCACATCAACCAGGTGAATATCGTTGGCAATCAGAATGCCACCGACAGCCGCCTGAAACGCACTTTGAAGGGTACCAAGGAAATGACCCGCATCACGCTGCATCCGGACGATGAGCAGAATGTGTACCAGGTACAGAAAAGATCTTTTAAAAAGTACATCAACAATTTCGGGTTCTTATCACCTACCAAAACACTCGATGCGCTCGATCCTTATTTCAGGTTCAAGCTTTTTGCGTCTTCGAAATTCAACCAGACAAAGTTCGACGAAGACAAGCAGACGCTGGTGGGTTATTATAACACCCTTGGTTTCCGCGATGCAAGTGTGGCCGCAGATACGATATACCCGGTAAGGAATGGCAATATTAACGTCGACATTAAAGTAAAGGAAGGCTGTAAGTATTACTTCGGCGACATCACCTGGAAGGGCAATACAAAATATTCCAGCGAGTTCCTTTCGCGCACACTGGGCATAAAGAAAGGTGACACCTACAATATGTCGCTGCTCGAAACCCGTATGGGTCGCCAGCTCAGCCCTGAAGGCGGCGGAGAAGACGTGAGCAGCCTGTATATGGATGATGGATACCTGTTCTTCAATATTGAGCCGGTAGAAGTATCGATAGTAGGGGACACGATCAATTTCGAGATGCGTATCTCTGAAGGCTCTCAAGCTACCATTCGTGACATTAATATCAGCGGCAATGAGCGTACCAATGAACATGTGATACGTCGCGAGCTGCACACTTATCCCGGCAACAAGTTCAGCCGTACTGACCTTATTCGTTCTCAGCGCGAAATAGCCAACCTTGGCTTCTTCGACCAGGAGAAAATAGGTATTAACCCTAAGCCGCATCCTGAAGACGGGACTGTGGACATTGACTACACTGTTGTTGAAAAATCGAGCGACCAGCTACAGCTTTCTGCAGGCTTTGGTGGCGGTGTTAACTTCTACGGTAACGTAGGTGTTACCTTCAATAACTTCGCGATCCGCAACATCTTCAGACCAAAGATGTGGGATCCGCTTCCTGTTGGTGATGGACAGAAGTTCTCCATAAGCTATGCATCTAACGGTGCGTATTACAACTCTCTGAGCACTGCTTTCACTGAGCCATGGCTGGGTGGTCGCAAGCCAAACGCACTTACTGCTAACATAGTATATAGTAAATACTCAGCCGCAGCTGTAGGTACTAATCCTAATCAGTCTTTCCTGCGCATGGCAGGTGGCGGTCTGTCTATGGGTAAGCGCCTCAGCTGGCCGGATAACTTCTTTGTATTCAACTACGGTATCTTTTACAACAATTACAGGTTGAAGGATTATGCACTGGTGCCTAACTTCACCGATGGTTTCAGTAATGACTTCCACTTTAAGTTTGTGCTCTCGCGCAACTCTATCACACCATCTCCCTTGTATCCTAAGGGTGGGTCTAACATATCCTTCACCTTGCAGATCACACCGCCATACAGCGCATTCACGGGGTTGGATTACACCAACGAATCTTACCAGCAGAAGTACAAATGGATCGAATACCACAAGTATAAATTCACGGCAGATTTCTACCAGCAGATCTACGGCAACCTCGTATTGCGCGTAGCTGCTAAATATGGTTTTCTTGGTTATTATAATTCAGGCATTGGATTCTCACCGTTCGAGCGCTTCCAGGTGGGCGGCGATGGTCTTTCGGGTTATTCTTACTTTGTGGGTAAGGACATCATCAGCCAGCGTGGTTATGAGATATATGAGTCTGCCGGTACCATATTTAACAAGTACCAGTGCGAGCTGCGTTATCCATTCTCCCTGAGCCCAACGGCTACTATCTACGGACTTATGTTTGCTGATGCGGCCAACGGCTGGGACAATTTTGCGGCCTACAATCCGTTCAAGCTGAACAGGGACGTTGGTGTGGGTATCAGGATATTCCTGCCGATGTTTGGTTTGCTTGGTCTTGACTATGGTATAGGTATAGACAGGTATGACCAGGCCACCGGCACTACCGGGCTAAAGGATATAGCTAAGTTCAACTTTATGCTGGGCTTTGAGCCTGAATAAGCTCACGCTCGTTTAACGCGACTTTAGAAGCACAGAGGATGTTTGTTTGCAGATGTGGTTGTTAAGAGTTACTGAAATGTTTTTGTATTGAAAAATAGTGATTTAACTTTAATGCAAATAAGAAGTCAAATTCAGCAGAACTCCGGACTATGAGGGAAAGCCCATTTAGGGTTTGGGGTTAAAACTTACAATTATGAAA
>CAINOM010000644.1 GCA_903851455.1 uncultured Bacteroidota bacterium
CGATCTCAATGAAGTGTCAAGTGGTGATCATATCGGTGATGGTATAGATGCTATAGTCGGAGCAAGGGTGTTGTTCAAGTTGTGCAACTACATGGTGGCTTAGGAAGGGGGTTAAACATCCACCGTATACTTTTTCCTGATCGCTTTTACTTCTACGATTCCCTGGAAAAAATAGACCTTGCCACTGGTGAGGTTGCGGCAGCGCGTGCGCGTTCTAAGCTTCTCCAGTTTCTGGTATACCTGCCCGTCTTCAGTTTCAAAATACTGGTTAGTGTCAAGGTCATCTACCAGTTTGAATCCCGGCTTGTGCTCATCATAGCGGTACAGCGCTTTGTAGAGTTGAGAATCGGTACAAGTACTTGCCGCAGGGTTGTGCAGGTAGGCATACAGCGCCTTCTCTACATCACCCGGAAAGAAACGCTTGCCCATAAAAGGTATCAGTATGTGGCGAAACTGTGTCTTCCATTCCTTGCCGTGCGGCTGAGCTTTATGTTCGAAGTGTACAAATGTAAACAGGTGCGCCAGCTCATGCAGCAAAGTGATGAGGAAGCTATATGGATTTAATGTAGCGTTGATGCTGATGCGATGATAGGGCGCATCAGGGGTGGGGTGACGGTAATCGCCCAGCACACTCCTGCGATCATGCGTAAGCGTGAGATGAATAGTATGCGACCTGAAGAAGGGCTCAATTTGTTCATACGCCCCGCGGGGTAAGAACTGGTCTAAAAATGAGATAGATGTTTCCTGCTTTTTCATAACCTTATTCCCTGGCTAATTTTGATAGTAATATTGTTTCCACGACCGTATACACTGCATATATCCCGAACATGATGAACACTGATGGCTTATGAATGTGTGCACGGTTCAGCAACACATACACCAGTATCGACACCATACACACCATCAGCTTTAAAAACGATGCGCCTGATACGCCGCGAACAAATGCTGCCGGGTTACCACTCATCTGTTTTTGCACCATCAGGTAAGTGCTTATCGAAAGAACTGCCATGATCGCATTGCCGGTTTCAAGTGCTACGGTCTGATACTGGCTTGCAAAAAAATGCATGGCGGTAAACAAAGCGCTTAAAAGCACGAAAATGACCAGCGTCAATATGATAAACTTTCTCCTCATTTTTGTGGTTTGTTCAGCTCCTTTATAAGCTGCCAGAGCGATAGGGCCAATGAAATTAAGGGGAATAAAATTAAAAATAAAGGCAATCTCCAATTTAATTTTTTATCAAGTTTATACCCTGCCCACACGCAAAGAAGCATCATTACCATCCATTGGGTGGCAAGACTGGCGTACCGCATCATGTTCGGATTCTGGTCTGTTTTTTTCATCATTTTCAGGCAATTTTTTGTCCGGTTTCCCGTTATTCGGGCGATACAGCTATTTATAGTTCTAAATTATAGGGAGTAGACCGTAAAATAGGGAAGTGTTTTGTTAATTTATGCTCAGTCAGAGGTTGTTAGATTTGCTTTTTTGCCTATTTTTGAAGGATAGGGGTAAGGGGAGACTAATATTCTCATTGGGCGGAATTTATATAATATTATCGCTCTATTTACGTTCTATTAGAGAGAGAAAAAAGAATCACATTGAAGTTTAGGTTAATATTTTTTATTGTATTAGGTTTTTTTCTTTTTAATAGCCTGACTTATTCCCATGTTGTTCCCATGAACGCAGGGGATGGAGATTGGGATGAATTGTCCGATACCACCCACAAAACCAACACGGACAGTCTCAGGGAAGCTCGGGCCCAGGCCGCAGACAGCATCCGCCAGTCGCATCAACATACAGCAGACAGTGCAAGGACCGCAAGGACGCATGCCATGGACAGTGCAAAGGATGCCCGCGCACACATTGCCGATAGCACACAAACAGCCCGCAAGCACAAAACCGATAGCCTTCAGTCTGCTCGCAAACACATTACCGACAGCACCGCCGCAATTCGCAACTACCACGACAGTAAGCATTACAAAGACAGTGTCACCCGTTCCCGCAATGCTAAGACCGGCTCCATTAAGGCGTCCCGGCAGGCGCATATGGACTCGCTCAAAGATGCCAGGACGCATGCCACAGATAGCATTGCTTCCATGAGGAAGGCGCGGACGGACAGCATAA
>CAINOM010000645.1 GCA_903851455.1 uncultured Bacteroidota bacterium
GACGACCTGCAACAGGAAACCATTATGCTCTGGCACAAAGACCGCGACCTGAGCATGTTTACAACCGATGACTGTATTGTGCTGCCCGGTGGCTTTTCTTACGGCGATTATCTTCGTTGCGGCGCACTCGCCCGCTTCAGCCCAATGATGGAGCAGGTGATTGCGTTTGCCCGCAAAGGCGGCAAGGTATTGGGCGTGTGCAACGGCTTCCAGATACTTTGTGAAGCGGGACTGCTGCCCGGCGTGCTGCTGCAGAACGATCACCAGAAGTTCGTGTGTAAAAACGTGTATATAAAAAGCGACGGCAACAGCAACCTGATAGGCCAGCATGTAGGCGAGAAAGCATTGAAAATACCTGTAGCACATGGCGAAGGGAGGTATCATGCTGATGCAGCAACCCTAAAACATCTCCACGATAACAAACAGGTCGTATTCCGCTACTGCGATGAGCACGGCGAGGTACACATAAACTCAAACCCGAATGGCGCGGTGAACAACATCGCCGGCATCTGCAACGATGGCCGCAACGTATTTGGTATGATGCCGCACCCGGAGCGCGCCTGCTCTGAGGTACTGCATAACGTAGACGGGCGCTCCATACTAATGGCATTGAGCCACGCCAACTAATAGGGATTGTTAAATCAAACGTTAAAAAAAATGTATTTGTGCGCGTGCGCAATTGATTGTACGTTATCTTCATAGCTCAATAAACACCGCGGTAAATATTTATGAGATCATTAAAATTCTTTTTGCTGTTTGTAACCGTGCTATTCGCCGCGAAGCCGTCATTTGCACAAGTGACCGAAGACCCGACAACGTGGAAATATGAAGTGAAGAAGAAAAGTGCTACTGAGTATCAACTGATCATTCATGTTACGATAAAGGATGGCTGGCACATATGGTCCATGAAGCCCGGGGGCGATGGGTCGTTGATAGCGCCTTCGTTCACGTTTGCGAAGAATAGTAAAGTGAAACTGAAAGGTGCGGTGACCGAGAAAGGAAAAGCCACCACAACGACCATGGACGGTATAGACGGCAAGGTGACTTACCTGAGCGGGGCAATAGACTATATACAGGATGTAACTGTTGCAGGGGTCGCTAAAATAACCGGCACACAAACCTACCAGGTGTGCAGTGATAGAATGTGCCTGGCTCCAAAGGACAAGGATTTTAGTTTTGAAATTAAATAATGCCTCCCGGGAATGAAGATATTTAAAGCCTTACTTATTGTCTGTTTTAGCCTGTTCACGTTGAGCGGGTTACATGCCCAGGTGCCTGCCGACCCGGCGACCTGGACGATAGAAGCAAAAAAGAAAAAAGGCAATGAGTATGAGATCCTTTTTCACGTAAAGCTGAAAAAGACATGGCATATTTTTTCACTGAAGCCGGGCGGTGACGGCATGCAGATCCCTCCGACTTTTACCTTTACTCCCAACAATAAAGTAAAACTGAACGGCCCGCTCGTTGAGCATGGCAAGAAAATTACCGAAACTGCTGATGGTGTAGACGGTGCCTTCTTTTATTATGAAGACAAGGTAGACTACGTTCAAAAAGCAACCATAAAGGCGAACACAACAATAAAGGGTAAGCACACCTACCAGGTCTGCGATCATAATATATGCCTGCGTGAAAAAACAGTTTCTTTTTCTATTGACATTACGGATGCAGGCGGAACTCCGGACACTACAACGGCAACCAAACAACTCACGGCCACTGTAGATTCACAGGCCGCTGACAATACCACCAAACATGATGGAACGGTAACAACTGACACTGCTAAGGTAAAGACAGCAGCGGCTGCACCACAGGGCAAAAAAACAGGCGATAGCGGCGGTAATTCCGGCGGCAGCAAATCGCTGTTGTGGCTATTCCTCGCGGCATTGGGAGGCGGTATCGCAGCTGTACTAACGCCCTGTGTCTACTCTATGATACCTATTACCGTGAGTTTCTTTACCAAAAGAAGCAAAACACGGAAAGAAGGCCTGCGCAATGCGTTCTACTATGCGCTGTCCATCGTCATTATTTTTACACTACTCGGAGTACTTATCTCGGCGATATTTGGCGCCAATGCGCTCAACTCACTTTCTACAAACTGGATCGCTAATCTTTTCTTCTTTATTATTTTCGTCGTCTTCGGCATATCGTTCCTTGGCGCGTTTGAGATAACCCTCCCGTCTTCATGGACCAGTAAAACAGATTCGAAGGCCGGGGTAGGAAGCTTTGGCGGTATATTTTTCATGGCGCTTACGCTCGCCATTGTATCATTCTCATGCACAGGTCCTATTGTTGGGCCATTGCTGGTGCTTGCGGGCAAGGGAGGTATACTTGGACCAACCATAGGAATGTTTGGTTTCTCTATCGGCCTCGCGCTGCCATTTGCTTTGTTTGCTGTATTCCCGGGCATGCTCAATAAGTTAGCATCTTCCGGCGGATGGCTCAACCAGGTGAAAGTGATTCTTGGTTTCCTGGAGCTGATGTTGGCGCTGAAATTCCTTTCAAATGCAGACCTGGCAAAAGGCTGGCGCTTGCTGGACAGGGAAATTTTTATAGCCATTTGGATCGTACTGTCTATACTGCTGGGGCTTTACCTGTTGGGTAGGCTTAAATTATCTCACGACGATGCACCGGCAAAAAACGTTTATGGCCAGGAATATGTTTCACTGTTCAAGCTATTCCTTGCAATAACATCGTTCTCATTCGCTGTATACCTTTTACCGGGTATGTGGGGTGCGCCACTGAATGGTGTCAGTGCATTCGTTCCGCCTATGGGTACCTTCGATGCGTTTGGCGGTGGCGGCACGGTATCAAGCGGCCCCGAACCCGGCGGAGAAAACAAGCCGATGAAATATGCCGCTGATCTGAAGAGCTACGAGCCGCAGGTGGTGCGCAGCCTCGGCCTTGCTACCTACTTCGATTATGAAGAGGCATTAGCTGCATCAAAGAAACTGAAGAAACCTATAATGCTGGATTTTACCGGTATCAATTGCGTTAACTGCCGCAAGATGGAATCCCAGGTGTGGTCGCGGCCCGAGGTCGCAAAAAGGCTGAAGGAAGACTTTATTGTGGTGTCGCTTTATTGCGACATAAACAGGATAGAGCTGCCGAAAAGTGAACAATATTTTTCGAAAGACCTGAACGCACAGGTAACAACACTGGGCGACAAGAATAGCGACCTCGAGGCAGCAAAGTTTGGAGCTACAGGTGAACCTATTTATTTCTATGTGGATGAGAACGGGAACAAACTTGTCGCGGAGTCTTATGGATACGATCCGGACGTTCAGAAATTCATCGCCCACCTCGATAAGGTGAAAGAGAATTACAAGAAGACACACCCTTAAAAATTGACTCAATGATGGCACGGGTGAAATCTCTTATCTTTTTCGGTTGCCTGCTTCTGGTATCGTCAATTTCATTTTGCCAGCAAGCACCTCAAAAGTATGTTTCGGAACTCAGGATATACGAGCCTGCAGCGGTCCGTAATTTAGGGTTGGCAGTTTATTACGACTATGACGAAGCACTGTCTGCATCGCAGAAATTAAAGAAACCGATCATGGTTGCATTTAGTGGAGTCAACTGTGTGAACTGCCGTCTTATGGAGTCAAAAGTATGGTCAAAACCGGAAGTCACGAAACGTCTCAAGGAGGATTTCA
>CAINOM010000646.1 GCA_903851455.1 uncultured Bacteroidota bacterium
GTATCCTGGCTAGGCATTTCGTCCTCATGTTTGAGTTCTATTTTACGGTAAGCCCAGGCGTAGATCAGAGGGAACACCCAAAGGCTGAATATCATAGCGCAAAGTATTCCCCCGATGACCACGCGTGCCAGCGGACGGCTGCTCTCTGAACCAATGCCATGAGATATGGCTGCCGGCAGAAGACCAATCGCGGCCATCATTGCTGTCATCATTACGGGTCGTATTCTTGAATTGACGCCGAGTTTTATAGAAGTATATAATGAGCTTTGCCCTCCCTTTATGTTTTCGAGGTTCTGTTTAAATACGGTTATCAGCAATACTCCGTCCTGGATACATATCCCAAACAATGCAATAAACCCGATACCAGCTGAGATACTGAAATTGGTTGCAGTGAGGTGAAGCGCAATAATGCCACCCACTATGGCAAATGGAACATTAAGGAAAACCAGCAGTGCGTCTTTGAAGTTCCCAAACATGGTGAACAGCAACAGGAAGATCAGGAGCAGGCTGATGGGTACAACCTGTGCCAGCCGTTTTGTTGCCCGCTGCTGGTTTTCGAAATCGCCCTGCCATGCCATAGAATAGCCGCGCTTCAGTTTCACTTTTTCATTTACTTTTTTCTGCGCTTCAGCTATAGTACTGCCCATATCGCGGTCTCTTACCGAAAACTTCAACGCGGCATATCGTTCGTTATCATCCCTGAAGATCAGGCATGGCCCCGTTTTCTGGGTTATGGTGGCGAGCTCTTTTATAGGCACCTTTGATCCACTCTGTGTAGGTACAAGCAGATTACCTATATCCTCTGGTGTCCTTCTGAATGCTTCTGGTAAACGTATCCGGATGTCAAACGTCCTTGCCCCTTCGTATAATGTAGAAGCCGCCTGCCCACCGATTGCCATGGCCACTACTGCATTTGCATCGGCAGTAGCAACACCATATAACGCAAGTTTCTGCTGGTCCAGGTTCACATCCAGTTCTGGCTGGCCAATATTATGGATGACCCCAAGATCAGATACACCTTGGATATTTTTCAGAATATTATAGACATCAGCCACACGATCTTCCATATAATTCAGTGAGTCGCCATACACCTTCACACAAATAGACCCCTTTACACCGGAAACAGCTTCTTCTACATTGTCCATTATGGGCTGCGAAAAATTGAGGTCGGCCCCGGGAATAACAGAGAGGCGCTTACTCATCTGGTCTATCAGTTCATCTTTGCTGACTTTGGGATTCCAGTCGCTCTCCGGATAAAGCATTACCGAGAACTCATTATTGTAAAACCCGGCCACGTCTGTGCCATCGTCCGGACGGCCTGTTTGAGATACTGCATATTTCACTTGTGGAAACTCCATCAGTATTTTCCTTACCTGGGTAGAGACTTCCACAGATTTTTCGAGTGATATACTATACGGTGTCTGTACCCGCAGCCAAATCGAGCCTTCGTTTAGTTCTGGTAAAAATTCAGATCCCAGAAATTTAAAGGAGAACAAACCAATAACCATAACTAAAACAGAGACCGGGACAACAATTCGTTTATTTCGGTACGCTTTGGTGAAACCGCTAAGCATAAACGAGGTAAGATGATGCACAAATGGATTGTGCCGCTCATGCACATTTTTTTTGAGCAGTATGCTGATAAGTACGGGCACCAGTGTAAGTGTGGTGATCAGCGCCCCAAGCAATGCAAAACCAAGGGTAAAAGCCAGCGGAGAGAACATCTTACCCTCCACCTTCTCAAATGCAAAAATGGGCAAAAGGCCGGTAATGATGATGAGCTTGGCAAAAAAGATCGCCTTACCCAACAGAGTCCCATTTCTTTTTATCAGCCCGTATTTAGCCAGTTTATTGAACCGCTCCATACCAATATCGTGCGCTTTATGGTCTAATATGACGAACATACCCTCCACCATCACCACAGCGCCATCTATGATAATGCCAAAGTCCACCGCGCCCAGAGAAAGCAGGTTTGCTGACATGCCCATCAGGTGCAGGCAGATAAATGCAAAAAGCAGCGCCAGCGGAATAATGATAGACACAATAAGCGTTGTGCGCCAATTGAACATAAACAATGAAACCAGTAGTGTTACAAGTATGATTCCCTCTACAAGGTTATGCGTCACCGTATGTGTTGCATAATCTATGAGGTCCGACCGGTCGTAATAAGGCACTATATGTGTATCGCCCCGCAGGATAGAATTATTTAGTTTTTTCACTTTCTCTTTAATAGCTGCGACTACCTCACTAGGATTAGCACCTTTGCGCATCACCACGATCGCTTCCACTACATCAGCCTGATCGGTAATGGTTCGTTTGCCTGTAGAATCTACCAGTGCATTAGAACGGGCCACCCATCCCAGCCGCGGCACATTGGATATCCTTACTTGTGCCACATCCTTTATCAGCACAGGTACGCCATTAGTATTGTTGATCACGATGTTGGCAATTTCATTTATATCGTTCAGCAGGCCGATGCCACGAACCACAAATGCCTGGTTGTTCTGCACAATGATGTCGCCTCCAATATTGATGTTCGTTTTTTGAACGGCGGTAAATACATCAAGCGGAGTGATGTTCAGTGAAGTCAGCTTTTCCGGGTCTACCTGTATTTCGTATGTTTTGGTCTTGCCGCCAAAGGCAGTTACATCACCCACTCCGGGCACAGACCTGAGCTGCCTGTCCACCACCCAGTCCTGTATCGTTTTTAACTCCCGTACATCGCGCACATTGCTTTCCAGAGTATATCGGAAGATCTCGCCCGTAGGTCCCGTAGGTGGCTGAACTGCGGGCTGAACTGCAGGTGGTAAAGTTGCATTTTGCAGCAAGTTCATAACCTGTTGCCGCGCTTCAGGGTCTTTTACGCCATCGTCAAATATTAACTTGACATAAGACAGGCCAAAGATACTTGTGCTCCTCAGGCTAACCTTGCGCTGCACTGGATTCATCGCTATTTCCACCGGAATTGTGATGAATTTTTCTACTTCTTCGGCGCTTCGACCCGGCCATTGGGTAATGATACTTATTTCAGTATTCGTCACGTCCGGAAATGCCTCGATAGGCATGCTTTTGTAAGTAAGAATCCCGGCCACGACCAATATCAGCGAACAAAGTAAAATGAAGTTCGAGTTCTTGAGCGAGAAGCTGATAATGTTTTTAAGCAGTTTGTTCATTGCAGATTTCTTTTGCGCTTATCAAATGAAGATTGGCGCAAAGAAACTTCCCCGGTATTGGAACGGGATTAGAACAACATTAGAATACGATTAGAATCAGGCAGTTTGCTTAAAAACTATGTTAAATATGCTGCCTGCGCCGGGTGTTGATTGTACTGTTATCATGCCCCCCAAAAGTTCGATGATTTTTTTCGCGATATACAATCCTACACCATGCCCCTCATAATGGCCGGAACCCGAACTGCGGAAAAATGGCTCAAATATATTTCGCAGATTGCCGGCTTCTATACCTATCCCTCTATCCGCGATCCGGATAGCGATCGAATCATTTGTAAAATGCAGGCTGCACAAAACCGGTTGGCCACCGGAGAACTTCACTCCATTCTGAATGATATTGGTGACAACATGGGTAAGCAGCGTCTTATTTGTTTTGACGTAAAGCCGGTTCTCATCAACAGGCAACTCATCCAGTTGAATATCGATAATTGCACCACCCGGCTGCTTGCTGACGAGTTCTCTGACTTCCCACAATAATTCATCGAACCTCACCGGCACCGCTGCCTGCATAGCGATATTATTTTCGGCTGTTGCCAACATCAGGAAATTCCTGATAATGCTGTGCAGTCGTTCAGCCTCAGCCAGCGCAGAATAGAGAGACTGCTTATATTCGGTCGCTGTGCGATCCCGGCTAACAGCTACCTCGATCTCGCCAATCATGTTAGTTACAGGAGTTTTTAACTCATGAGACGCATTGGCTACAAACATCTTTTGAAGGCCAAATGATTTTTCAAGCCGCTCCAGCAGGCTGTTAAAATTCGCGGCAAGCTGGCCAAGTTCATCTTTTTCACTGTTGGTATCTACCCGCAAATGCAGATCAGTCGCCGAAATTTTTTGAACCTGTGCATTTACCAATTGTACTGGTAGCAGCGCTCTTTGGGCAAACCACCGGCCTGCAGCAAATTGTATGAGTATCTGTATCCCAAATAAAGCAGCCATTATTTCCAGCAGGTTTTTCCTTTGTTTCTGTCCGTCAACATCAACGGCCGAAGCAAGAATGACGAAATTCCCCTGGTTATCCTCATAGTATATACCAACAATTTGCTTGTCCTTTTCCCGATATGACAAGTATTTCTTCTGCCTTACTTCGTCAATAATGTTCCTGTTCCAGTTCCTTGCCGTATCCTTCGCAAAGGATTGCTGGTCTGTACTGTCGTACATTCTGATTATCTCCTCTGGTAAAGTGACGACGAACTTTTCCTTAATCTTTTGCAGGGACGATGTGGATATTTCATCCGCCTCGAGGTACAATTGCGCCGCTACGATGGTTCTTTCATGAAGTGAACGGTAAAAGTTACTTCTCGTTAGATTGGAAAAAAGGAGATAAATAAAAACCATGATCACCAGCATCAGCAGTGAGCTCGTGATGGTAAAATACAACGACAATTTATTCCTTATCTGCATAGGCTATGGTTCCCTCATGATGTAGCCCATACCCACCATGGTATGAATCAATTTTGATGAGAAGCCTTTTTCTATTTTATTCCGCAAGTAGTTTATGTACACATCTATCACATTGCTCCCTGCGTCAAACTCATATCCCCATATCTGCTCTGCAATGTTACTACGGGAAAGTACACGGTTTTTGTTCCGCATGAATAACTCCAGTAGTGCATATTCTCTGGCAGTAAGTACGATTTCCTTATCATCCCGCCTTGCAAATTTTCTGTTACGGTCCAGCATCAGATCTGCTACCTGTAGTGCATCGCTGGCAGGTTGCTGCTGCAGGCTGCGGCGTGTAAGTGCTTCTATTCTCGCAAGGAATTCCTTAAAGTGAAACGGTTTGACCAGATAATCATCCGCACCCTGCCGCAGGCCGCTAACTTTATCGTCAAGTGTGCCAAGCGCAGTGAGCATTAATATCGGTGTATTTATGCCTGACAGGCGTATCTGTTTGCATATTTCCAACCCATTAACAAACGGCAGCATTATATCCAGCACGATCAGTTCATACTCGCCCTGCAGCACCATATTCAGGCCTAACTTTCCATCATAGGCAATGGTAAGTTCGTAGCCGTTTTCATTCAGGCCTTTCTGAATAAATGCTGCTATTTTCGGTTCATCTTCTATCAGGAGTAACTGCATAAAAATCCGGGTCGCTTTGCGTCACGAACATGCTATGATAATTCATCTGGCGTATCCTGGCTAGGCATTTCGTCCTCATGTTTGAGTTCTATTTTACGGTAAGCCCAGGCATAGATCAGAGGGAACACCCAAAGGCTGAATATCATAGCGCAAAGTATTCCCCCGATGACCACACGTGCCAGCGGACGGCTGCTCTCTGAACCAATGCCATGAGATATGGCTGCCGGCACGAGCCCTATCGCTGCCATCATAGCAGTCATCACCACCGGTCTTATCTTGGCATTTACCCCCTGCTTTATTGAAGAATAAAGGGAACCCTGGCCTCCCTTGATCTTTTCCAGGTTTTGCTTAAACACAATGATGAGCAAAACACCGTTTTGTATGCATATGCCAAACAAAGCGATAAAACCTATACCTGCAGAGATATTGAAATTAGTACCGGTCATGAGCAGTGTGGCAATACCGCCAACTATGGCGAAAGGCACATTAAGGAAGACCAGCAGCGCATCTTTAAAGTTACCAAACATAGTAACCAGTAGAAGCAGAATGAGCAGCAGGCTTATAGGTACTACCTGTGCAAGACGTTTGGTGGCACGCTGCTGGTTTTCAAAGTCACCCTGCCACGCCATTGTATAGCCACGTTTTAA
>CAINOM010000647.1 GCA_903851455.1 uncultured Bacteroidota bacterium
GCAAACTGTAGGCGTTCCTGTTATTGTTCCTGCATTCGGCAGGGGATTAACCGTTACTACTTGTGTTGCTGCCGCTGTGCCGCAACTGTTAGTTAAAGTATAAGATATTGTTGTGGTGCCTGCGGATAAGCCAGCAACAATACCAGTAGCACTTACCGTGCCAGTAGCTGGGTTCGTACTGCTCCATGCCCCGCCCGTTGCCGCATCAGTTAACGCTGTAGTTGCTCCAACGCACACTATCGCCGTGCCAGTTAAGGCACCTGTGCCCGGCAATGGGCTAACGGTTACGACTTGCGTTGCCGCTGCCGTTCCGCAACTGTTGCTGACTGTGTAAGATATGGTTGTGGTGCCTGATGTCAGGCCAGATACGGCTCCCGTGGTGCTCACAGTGCCTACGGAAGGAGTGACACTTGTCCATACTCCACCTGCTGTTCCATCTGTTAGTGCTGTACTGGCTCCCACGCAAACCACAGTGGTTCCTGTGATTGTTCCGGCATTGGGCGTTGGGCTGACCGTTACAACCTGGGTAGCCGAGCAGCCGGTGACACTACTGCTAACGATGATCGTCGCAGTACCTGCCGCAACCGCAGTTAGTAGTCCCCCGGGACTGGTGACGGTGGCTACACCGGGATTACTGCTTGTCCATGTGTCGCCACTGCCTGAACCATCTGTCAACGTGCTGGTAGCACCCGCGCATAAACTGGTAATACCATTTACCGGGCCTATTGGTGTAACAGTCACAGCAGTGCTTCCAGTAGCGGTAATTCCGCAGATGTCTGTGATCGTGAGATTATAAGTAGTGGTCACTGTTGGCGAGACGACCACAGGCGTACCTGTAAGTGATCCGGGACTCCATGAATAAGTATAGGGAGGAACGCCGTACTGGCCGACACCAGCTAAGGATGACGATGAACCAGTGCAGATAGATGCAGGGGTTGGCGTAGCAGAAACAAATTCCACCGTACGTCCATAAACGGTGATCGTGAGGTCGGAACCGGAGGTGATATATTTGTTACCGCATTGGGTCTTTGTCAGGTAGGTCTCATAGAAATACATCGTGATGCCAAGGTCGTGGGGTGCACACTGAGGAGCAGGGATGCAACTGCCAAAATCACTAAACAGTGTATAGAACGCGGAACCATCGGCCGTGCACGTGCCCGGCGTTGCATAATTGCAGTACCAGTAAAGTCCGCCGAAGCCGGTAGGCGGAAGGGGGCTCCTGCATCCGCCGGTAATATAAAAGTCTAACGCGCCATCAGACAGCCAGCCGCCACTATTAGTAACATAAACAAATGCATAGCGAATATCTGTAAGAGTGGCATTAGCCGGTGTAGTGGCTGCATTATAATAGGGACATCCAGACATGGCGTCTAGTGCCGCACTATAGCTCGATCCTTTTACGGGTGTGGTCACTGTTGCAGTTGAAACGAGAGGGTCTACGATGACAGGATACGATGATGACGCACGATTCAAGAAATTGCCAGGCAGTACGATATCAAGTACATTTCCGTTGATAACATAATCAAGCAGCTGCATTGTGTTTTTTACATCATTCTTCTCACAGGCGTTCGCTGCTGAGATAACGAATAATTCTTCACCAGCAGAATTTCGTATTTGCAGATTATCTGCCAGCATTGTTTTTCCGTCTGAGAATAAAGAAAGTCCACCATCCATTTTCATGTGGTCCCTTATCTTCAGTTTGCCAGTTGAATATTCCGGCATCGCGTGATTGATATAGAAGTTTGTTTTCACTGCGCCGCGCACCACATGCATCTCTATATCAATTCCCGGCCATGCATTGATCACGTATATTCCATCGTCGCCCGCTGTATGGTTGGCGAAATTTGCCATACCCAGATTTAATTCTGCGCCATTTGGCTTTGTATAAACCAATTCCAGGTTGTGATTGAACTGAATACTTTCCCCTTTCTTTCCAAGCGATGAAAAATTATCCTTATTGTCAGTATGTATTATGACAGGAACATCTTGTTCCATCGCCGCATATACTCCTTTTTTGTCATTGCTGGTCTCAAGCCTGGTTTTAATGGTTCTCCAGTTTCCCTGGGCGTCTTTGTAGTGCATAGGAACCGAAGAGGTTTGTACCATTATATCTTTTCCACCGTCGCCTCCACTGGTACCCTCCTGCAGAAACGTTTTCGAATATTCTGTGCGCTTACCAATGACCTCATAACAATTGGTGCATGGCGCACCCGGAAGAAGCAAACCGGTCTCAGGGTGGTGCTCAAATCCTACATTCGCTGCCACCGCTTCTGCGCTGGTCTTTTTGACAGGTGCGCTGAACGTCTTGTAGTTCCCTGGAGTGTTCCCTGAAATGGTGCTTTTGTGAGCCAGTTTGTTTCCCGCTGGTCTGATAGCGGCATTTGCCGGTAACCCCGGCGTGCTGTGCGCAGGATCCTGGGCAAAAGCACTGCCGTTCATGGCGCCAAAGTCCATTACAGCTTTTTCCATTTTCCCTTGGCCATAAACGTTGCCGCAGCTAAACACTACAGACATAAGAATGGCCACGGCCATCGATGGAGTAGAAAAGATTTTCATAAGCATTAATTAATTAGAGGTTAGATTCCGGGGTATGCAATGAGTGTCAACAAAAAAATAATGAGATTAGTTTATTGTTGCTATGAAATATACAATTATTTTGAGGCTGTAAATTAAACTGTGTCAAAGTCCACAAATAGGTGGAACTTTA
>CAINOM010000648.1 GCA_903851455.1 uncultured Bacteroidota bacterium
AGCAGAAAAGCTCTGTTTCTTCGCCTCGTTTTTTGTGGTAATAGATCAAGTTTATAAAAAATCTAGCGATCTGGTGCGCAGGCGCGGAGCGTATTGTTATATTTGTCTCAACACCATCGCTAAAATGAAATTAGCTCACCTGATACTGGCACATAATCACCCTTTGCAATTGGAGCGCCTGGTAAAGCGCCTCGGTCATGCAGATGCAGACATTTACGTTCACCTGGATGCTAAAACCAACATAAATGAATACGAGCAAGTAGGTAAACTGCCGAATGCCCGTTTTGTAAAAGACAGGGTGAATGTAATGTGGGGCGAGTACAGCGTTATCCAGGCAACACTAAATAGCATGGAAGAAATACTGGAAACAGGAATTGAGTACAGCCACATCAATTTACTGAGCGGAAATGATTACCCGCTTCAGAGCAACGAGAAAATCCATGAATTTTTATCTGCAAATCCGGGTAAGACATTCATGTGGTACGACAAAATATTTGACGATTGGGTACATGGCCAGGTAAGGATGAACAGGTATGATCTGAGCAGTTATGGTTTCCCGGGACGTTACCAACTGTCGTCCCTGATCAATAAAATTTTGCCGAACAGGAAGTTGCCGGATGGTATGGTTGCTTACGGGCGTTCTCAATGGCTGACCATCACACCTGCCGCAGCTGCCTATGTAATTCAATTTATTAAAAGCAACAGTGCCGCAAGACGTTTCTTTAAAATGACATGGTGTATAGATGAAGTGTTCTTTCAAACGATACTATGTAACTCGCACTTGCTGTACACAATAGTGAATAACAATTTGAGATATTGTTTGCTGGACCCTGGTTTCCGTCCTGTGGTTTTCAAAATGGAACATGGCCCGGGCTTATTGTCTTCAGGCAAATTTTATACCCGTAAGTTTGACTATACTGTAGATTCTGCTATTTTTGATTTCTTAGACCGCAATTGCGACTAAGCGCTTGGTCCGAAAAAGAAATGTTGAACGACTGCTTTTTCGACTTTTTTGAATAACCCGAAAACTGAAATCACCTGAAAATGAAGTACGCGGTATTGATCATGACCTATACCTCGCCAAGACAGACGCAAAGACTTATCCACAGGCTGAATAATGGCGAGTTTGACTTTTATGTGCACCTGGATAAGAAGGTGGATATAGACACCCATCGTGAGATACAGCACATGCCGAATGTCTTTTTTGTTGATAACCGGATCGACATAAAATGGGCGGGATATACACTGGTGGAGGCAATACTGAGCGGAATGCGGTATATAGCTGCTACCGGCAAAAAATATGATTTTATCAACCTCATCAGCGGACAGGATTATCCTTTAAAACCTGTGGCATATATCTCTGACTTTCTTAAAAGAAATGCAGGGAAAGAATTTATGCTCTTCAGAGATTTTGAGGAAGACTGGACAGAAGCACAATCAAGAGTTGACCGTTACCATTTTACGGATTTCAGTTTTACCGGGAAGCACAGAATAGCGAATGCCATCAATTCTGTCACTCCAAAGAGGAAGTTTCCTTTAGATATGAAGCTATACGGGCAGGAGACTTTCTGGACACTGAGCCAGGACTGTGCTATGTATGTGACAGAATTTATAGATGCAAATCCCAAACTGAGTAAGTTTTTAAAGCTTACCTGGGGCAGTGACGAATTCATTTTCCAGACTATAATTATGAACTCGCCATTTAAAGACAGGGTAGTGAATAACCACTATCGCTACATCAACTGGCCGGAGCCGGGAGCAGCCCGCCCCAATATTTTTGTCGCAGAGGATTTTGACAGGATTATGGCGACGGATTGTATTTTCGGCAGGAAATTTGACATTGATGTGGACGAAAAAATACTTGACTTACTAGATAAAGCAAATGGTGTAAACTAAACTATTACTAATGGCCTACCTGATCAACTTAAAAACATTTAGTGACGAACGCGGACGCTTAACACCGATCGACCAGGAGATACCCTTTGCGATCAAGCGGCTGTACTATATTAATGATATTGCGGATGACGCCAATCGCGGCGGACATTTGCATAGGGTTTCGGTGGAAGCGGTATTTTGCGTAAACGGGAGTTTTACGGTTGAGGTCAACAATGGGAAAAAGAAAGAAGAATTTTTCCTTGACAGTCCTGCCAAATGTGTGATCATTGAACCCTACGACTGGCACCTGATGAAAGATTTCAGTCATGACGCTATATTGATGGGAGTGGCGTCAACCCACTACGACCACTCTGACTATATTCACGAGGAACCCGAGCTGCAGCTGTGATACCATACGAAAATCTCAAACGGCTGAACCAGCCATTCGAAGAAGAATTCAAGGCCCGATTTAACGCCGTGATCGAAAGTGGTCATTATATTCTTGGGCCCAAACTTGAACTCATTGAACAGGAGTTCGCCGCATATCTTTCGTCGAAGTATTGTGTAGGCGTTTCAAACGGACTTGACGCGATAATTCTTGCATTGAGAGCGCTTGATTTGCCAGCAGGCAGCGAAGTCATCGTGCCGTCAAACACTTACATTGCCACCGTTCTGGCGGTCGTCGCGTGCGGCCTGACGCCAGTATTGGTAGAGCCAGATATCCATACTTACAATATCGACCCGGCGAAAATAGAGCAAGCGATCACATCTAAAACCAAGGCGATGATCGTGGTGCATCTTTATGGCAAGGTTTGCGATATGGAAGCAATCATGCCGATCAAACAAAAACATGGTTTGTACCTTGTTGAAGATTGTGCGCAGGCACATGGTGCAACGTATAAGAATAAGCTGGCCGGAACCTTTGGTGAATTCGGCGCGTTTAGCTTTTACCCGACAAAAAATTTAGGCGCGCTCGGCGACGGCGGCGCTGTTGTTTGCAACGATGATAAGTATAGGGATACTTTGCTGCAGTTGCGCAATTATGGTTCCAGTCGCAAATACTACAATGATATTGTGGGCTACAATAACCGGCTGGATGAAATGCAGGCGGCATTCCTGAGCGTGAAACTGCCGCACCTTAACAAAATGAACGCGCATAGAAATAAGCTGGCCGGCTTGTACTTCGACAACTTATCTTCTGACTTTATTTTGCCGGTGCGGGATAATGACTACTTCGATGTCTACCATATCTTCAACATCAGACATGAGAGACGGGATGAACTGCAGCAATATTTACTGGACAAAGGGGTAGGGACAGTGATCCATTACCCGGTACCGCCTCATCGTCAAAAGGCACTGATGAATATTTTTGAAGGCAAAGAATTTCCTATCGCCGATGAGATACACAACACTACATTAAGCCTGCCATGTTCCTTTTGCCATACCGAAAGTGAAATAATGGCGGTGGTCGAGGCGTTGAACAGCTTTTAACTGATCCGTTTACTTTTTTTGAGGATGGAGCCACTCGCCAATAAAATGTTTCATCTCCTTGTAGCCGGTAACAAAGATATCGCCTAGGGTGTAGCTGACATATTTGCGCAAAATAAAATACCCGAAGATCATCCCCGACAATACCGTCAGGCTTGAGCCCAGGGCTACACCGTACATGTTCTTAAAAATGGTTATCCCGACGAAATCGGCAGAAACATTCACGACGAGCATGAGAATCACTTTGTAGAAATTGACGTTGGGTTTATGAATAACATCGAGGGTGGCGCCGTTAAATCTGTCTATAGGCGATAGCACAGAGAATAACATAAACACCCTGAACAGGTTTGCTGCTTCTGTTCCGACATATTTTGAACCTCCGATCAGATTAGTGGCAAAATCAGCAACAAAAAAAGTAACCACGGCCATGGGGATAAAAGCAATGGCCATCATGCCGGAGTATTTGGTGAGTATCTGTTTTACCCTGCCTGAGTTATTATTATTGTAAGCTATTGCCATGCCCGACATGCCGGTTCCTACAAAGCTGCGCAGCGGTATTTCTACCAATTGCATGAATTTTATTGGTATGTTGTATATGGCTACTGCGGAAGGCCCCAGCATAAATTTGAGCACTACAATGTCAACATTGCCTAACAGATTAGAGATGAATGTAGTGCCTAAACTAAATTTCCCGAAATGATACAGCTCAAGGATGCATTCCCGGGTTCTGTGCGTTATTGTTTTGATCCGTGAGAACCCAAAAGCAAACCCAATGACGTTGACAAGCATATTGGAAAGAAAATTGATCCACAACAACGCATTGAGCGTCATCTTATGCATGACTGCACAGATAATAACAGCGAGCAACATGGAGCCGTTGTTTACCAGCCTTAGCCACAGTATTTTATCGTAGCGCTCTTCGGCCATCAATATCCAAAAGATCAAGGTAAAAGGCAGGGAACTGATGAATGTGATGCCAAACCACTGCACAGAAAGGGCAATTTCTTTGTCGTGAATGAATTTTAAGCAGGCGAGAAAACCTGCATCCACCAGCACAAAGCCAGCAGTAATTGCCAGGGCCAGGAACCACACGGAACCCAACACCGTTGCCCCCCGCTTGGGGTCGGTACCAGCATAAAATTTTATCGTGGCAGTAGACAAAAAGCCACTTCTGACGGATTCTGCTATACCCAATGGCACCAAAAAGAAATACCATGTGCCCACCTCATCCATTCCCATCTTACGATAGATGATCGCCATTTGCACAAACGACAGCACGGCAATTACCCCATTGCTCGCCAATGCAAGGAAGTGCTTGTTATTCAGTTTAGATAAAGAGAATTTCGGCATGGCAACAAATCAGGTTTTCACTTTGAGGTAAAAATGCAAAAAAATACTGACTATGAAGCAGCGTTTAATTCTGGGCCTGATCGACATTGTTCAGAACAGTTGTTGGTTTGTTTTTTCGCAAGCCGGAAAATTCCATAAATGTTCCTGCCCGCAACAACCACTCAACCAGGCCGTATTTGAAATACCTGAGCCAAAGGGCTGAGAAAAGCATCTGTAAAACCAGCACTCCAGTAGCGATAAAGAAATTCTGCCCCGGAGTAGTAATGTTATACAAGCCCAGGCCAACGTGGTAGAATAAAAACAGCCCGATAGCGGTTTGAAGTAAGTAATTGGTCAGCGCCATTCTTCCCATGTCTGCCAGGTAGGTTGTTAATTTCGATGTAAGCGGGCTGTACACTAATACGGCTACAATGGAGATACTTGTAACCACAGAAATAATGCTCTGAAAGAAGACAATAACGAAGCCCAGTAATTTTATTCCCAGGTTATTGGCAGTTAGGGGAGTATTGATGTGGTGTGCTAGCAGGTGCAGTAACATTAGTGCGGCGACGTTGGCGGTA
>CAINOM010000649.1 GCA_903851455.1 uncultured Bacteroidota bacterium
ACTCCTATGCTTGTTGAAGACAAGAACAGCAACAAGGAATGGGAAATGACGCTGACCGAGAAGGAACAAAAAGAGCAGGAATTAGCTCCTGAAACCGAAGAAGAAGAGGAAGAGGACGAAGATGAAGATTTTGAGGCCTACCAAAAATTCCAGGACGAGAAAGCGGCTGCAGGCAAAGTAGCTGAAGTATCGGCCGATCCCGAGTTTTCTTTTGAAGTGATCCAGCAGGAAGAAAAGCCGGCAACTTTAAAACACGGATCACACATATCCATCGCCAGCAACGAGCCTTATGCTCCCGAGCTGGACCTCCCCGACTACAAATTCCCTACGCTGAACCTCCTCGAAGACCGTGCACAGGAAACTATTTCGCTGGATAAGGAAGAACTGGAGAAGAACAAGAACCAGATCATACAGACGCTGCGCAGCTTTGGTATTGAGATACAGCGTATCAGCGCCACTGTGGGTCCTACCGTTACACTCTATGAAATTGTACCGGCTGAAGGTGTACGTATCTCCAAGATCAGGAACCTGGAAGATGATATAGCGCTAAATCTCGCTGCGCTGGGCATACGTATCATTGCGCCCATACCTGGCCGCGGCACCATAGGTATAGAGGTACCAAATGCCAATAAGCAGATCGTAAATATGCGCACGCTTATCTCCAGCGATAAGTTTGTGAACAATAAAATGAGCCTGCCTATTGCGCTCGGTAAGAAGATAGATAATGAGAACTACATTGTAGACCTCGCCACCATGCCCCACCTGCTGATGGCCGGCGCCACCGGGCAGGGTAAATCTGTAGGTATCAACGCCATTCTTGTTTCGCTGCTCTATAAGAAGCATCCATCGCAGCTTAAGTTCATCATGGTGGACCCCAAGAAGGTGGAGCTTTCTATCTATCGCACCATTGAGAAACACTTCCTCGCCAAGCTTCCCAATGAAGAAGAGGCGATCATCACCGACACTAAGAAGGTGATCAATACGCTGAACGCATTGTGCATAGAGATGGACAATCGTTACGAGCTGCTGAAAGAAGCCGGCGCCCGTAACATAAAGGAGTACAACGAGAAGTTCATCAGCCGTCGCCTCAATCCGGAGCGGGGTCATAAGTACCTGCCATTTATAGTCCTCGTGATCGATGAGTTTGCGGATCTGATCATGACCGCAGGCAAAGAAGTAGAAATGCCCATCGCGCGCCTCGCACAGCTTGCGCGCGCTATCGGCATACATCTTATCATCGCCACGCAGCGCCCGTCAGTAAACGTGATCACTGGTACCATCAAGGCCAACTTCCCCGCACGTATTGCCTTCAAAGTTTCTGCAAAAGTCGATTCCCGTACTATCCTCGATGCGGGCGGTGCCGAGCAGCTCATAGGCCGAGGCGACATGCTGGTATCTCACGGCAGCGAACTGCTGCGCCTCCAATGCGCATTTGTAGATACACCCGAGGTGGAGCAGGTCGTTGAATTCATCGCAAAACAGCGTGGCTACGCCTCAGCGTTCGAACTGCCGGAATATGAGGGCGAAGAAGGCGAAGGCGCTAAGGAAGTGGACCTTACCAACAGGGATAAACTGTTTGAAGACTGCGCCCGCATAGTTGTGCAGATGCAGTCCGGCTCTACATCCAACCTGCAGCGCCGCCTTAACCTTGGCTACAACCGTGCCGGCCGCATCATGGACCAGCTAGAAGCCGCCGGAGTCGTAGGCCCCGCCAACGGCAGTAAGCCCCGCGAGGTCTACTTCAAAACAGAGAATGAGCTGGAGACGTTTTTACACTCATTGGACTAGTATTTGTTAAAATAACGAGAGCGCGTAACACCTCCCCTCCCCGTCCGAACGGCATCAGCCGGGCGGGCTGTTTTTAGTAGGGGATGCTGAAAAGCATAGCGAAGCATGCTTTTCAGCCGGGGTGGTCGACTCGCGAATCGACACCTCGCCTGCAAATGACAAGTAACCGAATAGTTTTGATACGGTACTCCCCCTTAGCGAAAGCTTTGTGCGAGGACGAAGGGGGCTTAGGGCAATCTCCTGGTTAAGAAAGTCCGAAGGACTTTAATGTGAATAGCCACCGGTGAAACCGGTGGTAAGCCGGCGTAAACACTAACCCAGAAGTGGGTTGAATGTGGTTCCGGAAAATATTAATGATATTGGGGCTACGGCGATGTTTGATTGACATACTCAGAACTGTATATCCTTTATTATTACCGCTTAAATCCTTACCTTCGCGCCACTTTAAAAATCAAGCATTAAATTAAGTTAATAAATAATGAGAAGAATACTATCAATATTAGCGATCGGGGGAATTTGCCTGGCTACACAGCCTGTGCTGGCGCAGAATGATGCAAAAGCCAAAACCGTGCTTGATGCGGTAAGCAAAAAAGTGACCAGCCTCAAATCACTGAAAGCCGATTTTTCAATCAACCTTACAGGCGGCAAAGGCGGCAAGACAACCGATACCAAGAAAGGCAGCCTCACCCTTAAAGGCCAGAAATACCATGTACTGATCAGCGGACAGGAGATCATCTGCGACAACAAAACCATCTGGACCTACAACAAAGAAGCAAAAGAAGTACAGGTATCAAACTTCAACGCTGCAGAGCAAACAATGTCTCCTGCCAAGCTGCTCACTAACTTCTGGGACAAAGAATACAAATACGCTTACAAAGGTGGCCGCAAAGAAAAAGGCAAGGACTGTGATGTGATCGAACTGACCCCAACCGACACCAAGAAGCAGTTCACCAAGATAGAACTATTGATAGATAAAGGCACATCACTGATAGCCGGCGGCAACTACTGGGAAAAGAACGGTAACAAATACCAGATCACCGTTACCAACTGCGTTACTAACAAAGACGTCCCCGATACCTACTTCACCTGGAACCCCAAAGACCATGCAGGTGTAGAAACAGTTGATCTCCGATAAAAAAAAGAGACTGTAAAATAAACTGTGTCAGAAGTTAAATGATTAACTTTAAA
>CAINOM010000650.1 GCA_903851455.1 uncultured Bacteroidota bacterium
ATTAAAGTTAACTGTTTTTAATCTTCCTGCAATATTTCGTTCGGCTCTTTTTCCGTCCGCTACGGGAAAACAAGTGATGTTAAAATCACATTCAAATACATTACATACTTATATCCGGCTGATTCTGGAAAAAGAGTGGTTCCAGGCACCGGGTTATTTCTAAACCAGGCTAACTGGTTTGATGTCATTCTATTCTGGTCAGGACTTTAATTAAGGTGGTTAAAATAAAGTCGCACCGCCCTCTTTTTTCCTACCAAGGTGTTTGTATGCTTTCTCTGTAGCCTCCCTGCCGCGTGGTGTACGCATTATATAACCTTCCTGTATCAGGAATGGTTCATATACCTCCTCTATGGTGCCGGCTTCTTCACTTACAGCCGTAGCGATATTGCTGATGCCGGCAGGGCCACCTTTGAATTTGTCAATAAGCGTAGTGAGTATTTTATTATCCATGTCGTCCAGGCCACTTTCATCCACGTTCAGCGCCTTTAACCCGTGCTCTACAATAGCGCGGTCGATTACGCCATTGCCAAGCACCTGTGCAAAATCGCGCATGCGGCGCAGCAGGCCGTTGGCTATACGGGGTGTACCGCGGCTGCGGCGGGCTATCTCGCCGGCTGCGTCTGAGGTCACCTTTACATTCAGTACTCCTGCAGCACGCAATATGATGCGCTGCAACACATCGGCGGTATAATATTCGAGCCGCGATTTGATGCCAAAACGGGAAAGCAGAGGAGCTGTTAGCAGCCCGCTACGTGTTGTAGCGCCAACAAGCGTAAAAGGATTGAGTGTAAGCTGTATGGAGCGGGCCGACGGGCCGCTATCAATCATGATATCTATCTTGAAATCCTCCATGGCGGCATAGAGGTATTCCTCTACTACTGTACTCAGCCTGTGTATCTCATCAATAAAAAGTACATCGCGGGCCTCCAGGCTGGTAAGAAGTCCTGCAAGATCGGCCGGCTTCTCTATTACAGGCCCGCTGGTCTCTTTTATCGTCACTCCCAGTTCATTGGCAACGATACGCGACAACGTTGTCTTCCCTAGCCCCGGGGGGCCATGGAAGAGAATATGATCAAGCGCCTCACCACGCATATTCGCCGCCTTAATGAATATGCGCAGGTTCTCGATAAGTTTGGGCTGCCCGGCAAAATCCTCTATGGTCTGCGGCCGAATGGTATTTTCATACTCCCGCTCCTGCGTAGATAACTCACCTGATGGCCGTACATGCGAACTGGACATACCTAAAGGTAGGGAAAAGACTACCACGTAGCAATTGCAGCTGCAACAAAATTTTACTACGCACAGTCGCGCTCAAATCCTGGAACTTGGATTTTCCTCATCGTGTTTTAGCACCTATTTCTTCGCTACATCGGCTCCCGGAGGCGAGAATTTTACCACAGCATTTTCTTTGGGCGGCAAACTATGCAAATAGGCGTATATCGCAGCAAGATCGGACCGTTTCATCCCACCATATTGGGTCCAGGGCATATAAGAATTAAAAGCGCCTTTTTCTATCGTCTGTGGTTTATAGTTTGAATCTACGTATGATTTGAACCTGTTTACGAACGCGTCTTCGCTCCAGTTTCCGATGCCCGTGGTAGTACTCGGGGTTATATTCGCAGAACGCACTATCCCTCCCGTAACCAACGGAAATTCTCTGCCACCACTGAACGCGAGTTCAGGTATTATTTGTCCTTTATCCGCCTTTGTATGGCATTCGATACATCCGCATGCATTTAGAAGGTACGCGCCATAAGCAAGTGTATTCGTTGTATCAGGCCTCATCCCACCCTCTGCTTTCTTAGGTATTGTATTGATAATAATGTTCATCGGGAAGTCAGAAACAGACTCAGGTACATCATTATCAATAGGCGCCAGCGAACGTATATAGGCGATGATACACATGATGTCATCCGGATCCATTTTACTATAATATCCATACGACATTACCGGGAACATGGGTCGGCCCTCTTTAGTAACCCCAGTGGTAATCACCCGGAAAAGCTCTCCATCGGTATAGCGGCTGATGCCCTTAGGTGTGATATTGCGCGAATAGTAGATGCCAGGAAAACCGATAGACTGATCGAAACGCTCGCCACCCTTGCCCAGCGTGCCTGGAGTCAAAGGCCCGGCGAATTTAGTCCAGTCGCGGGTAGAGTGGCAATCCACGCACACGGTAACATGATTAGCGAGATACTTCCCCCGTTCCACACGTTCCGGCGCGTAGCTGATCTTTAGCTCCGTGGCCGGCCCCACATTGGGCAACGCTACCTTCACGTATGAGATCAGGCCGCCAACGACGATAACAAGAAACAGTAAAATAAACCCGGTGACTTTGAATAGCTTCCTCATCATTTATTTTTTTATGGTTTGAAATAAAACTGGCGAAAAAGATAGGTTCCAAGGTTAGAAAAACCATCCTGCACTTATCAACAACATAAAAATATAAAACTTCTTTAATTTTCATAGCGCCGTATGGAAAAAAAATTAGCTGCATATACGACAAACGCCTTCCATCGTGGAAGGCGCTATTCATTTTAGGGACTTTCGAATTATGGCTGCGGCGTGTAGCGAAGATATGGCTTCACCACTCTTACGCCTTTGGGAAATTTCTTTATCGCGTCTTCCGTAGATACGGCAGGTACCACGATCACATCCTCCCCCTGCTTCCAGTCGGCCGGAGTTGCGACGCTGTGCTGTGCGGTCAGCTGTAATGAATCTATCACCCTGAGTACTTCGACAAAATTCCTGCCTGTAGATGCAGGGTATGTTATCATTAGCTTTACAGCCTTATCCGGACCGATGATAAAAAGGGAACGCACAGTTGTAGTGGCAGATGCGTTTGGGTGTATCATGTCATAAAGCGTAGCCACTTCACGGTTGCTGTCGGCGATGATGGGGAAATTGACTGTCGTATTTTGTGTTTCGTTAATGTCCTTTATCCACCCTTCGTGCCGGTCCAGGTTATCAACGCTTACTGCGAGTGCCTTTACATTGCGTCTGTCAAACTCTTCCTTGAGGTGCGCGGTCTTGCCCAGCTCAGTTGTGCAAACGGGTGTGTAGTCTGCAGGATGAGAGAAAAGTACGCCCCAGCTGCTACCCAGGTAATCGTAAAAATCGATCTCCCCCATTGAAGTCTGAGCTTTGAAGTTGGGAGCGATATCCCCTAGTCTTAGTGCCATATTTGGTGTTTTTAAGGTGACTATAATTATTCCGCTTATCAGAACGATCAAATATTAACTGAGCCGATCGCCCAGTGAAACAGTTGACTTCGACGGTGTAACCAGCACATAACCCATTCCTTCGGTATTCTTAAATCCCAGTGTGAGTACTTCCGAATCAAATGGCCCGACCCTTCTCACCGGGAAATTAACCACACAGGCCACCATCATTCCCAGCAGCTCATCTTTCTCATAGGTACCCACCAGCTGCACGCTCGACTTCTTCATGCCTATCTCCGGGCCAAGGTCTACCAGCAATTTGTAGGCAGGTTTTCTTGCTTCCGGAAAGTCCGTGACTTCGACTATTTTCCCGAGGCGAATATCTACCTTTTCAAAGTCTTCGTAAGTGATCATAAGCGATTATTTACATGATGGTATCCTTGATAAACAGCGCACGCAATTCTCCTGCATCTTCGGTCTTCATCTTACCGCCCAGTATCAGTCTCAGTTGCCGACGGCGCAGCGCACCTTCAAACATCTTTTTTTCAAGGTCGGTATCGGGCACAAGCTCGGGCACCTTGCGTGGCTTGCCGTGCGGGTCGAGAGCTACGAACGTCATATACGCCTCGTTCGAAAGATATTTATATTGTGCAGTGAGGTCCTCTCCCCATACGCGCAGGTATACTTCCATCGAGGTGTTGAAAGACCTTGTAAGCTTTGCTTCTATGGTGAGCAGGTTTCCCAGCCTGATCGGTTGTGTAAAAGATACATTGTCCACTGACGCCGTCACTACCGGGCAATTGCAATGTTTCTGCGAGGCTATTGCCGCAGCAATGTCCATCCAGTGCATTAGCTTCCCGCCCATCAGGTTGCCCAGGGTGTTGGTATCGTTTGGCAACACCAATTCGGACATCATGACAAATGTATCCTGAGGTTTTTTCGTTTGCATTTTATTCACGTTTTAAAAGTGAAAATTACAGCAATATCAGCTCTTGTAATGAGATTTATTTTAGAAGGTCCTGGTAAGTCATTACCTGGTAGGTCGCTGCATCGTTTAAATGGTAATACTCCTTATTCAAACTGTTGTTGGGTATAAAGTTCCAGGTATCAAAGAATTGCGTTGAGCTCTTCAATTTCTCAATTTTTGCTTTCTCGTAATCGGCAACAAAGACAAATGTCAGTTGCGGATTGTCACCATCCAGGGAGGACATAATTGTACTTTCGTAAGTAAGCCCCCAATCAAGCATCGCCTTTGCCCTCAACGGTTCTGTGCTAATGACTGCCAGTTTCGTTATTCCCTTTCTTCTCATCTGGGTGAGTATCTGCTCCTTCATCTCGGTACGTGCACTGAAAGGCAGCGTGAACAAAATAATGTATACCAACCGGGCAATAAAAATACCTGTCAGCAAGCATGCACCAATTGGTTTTCCTGCGGCAGCCAGGAAAGAATAGACAAAGGGCGTGGCGACTATAATGCCGA
>CAINOM010000651.1 GCA_903851455.1 uncultured Bacteroidota bacterium
CGCAACACCTCCCCTCCTGTTTTTAGGTGCCCGCAAGGGCACGACCGAAGGTCGACGACCGGCGTACAGCCGGTCTGGGGTGGTTGACTCACGCCGGACAGACAACTCATTCACCACTGATACTTAATCTTACGATTGCGAAACTGAACCACTAAATATTCCACGACACCAACCCTCTCTCTGTAAAGTTATAGGGCCGTAACTCCCCACCAAACGCCTGCAACGCCCCGCGAACCGCATACCTTGTATTCCCGGGACAATAGAACATCATAAAACCGCCACCACCGGCACCGGATATCTTTCCGCCCGTTGCACCTGCCTTCAAAGCCGCCTCGTATATCTCATCCATACTGGAATTAGATATCCCCTTCGCCATTTGCTTTTTATGTTGAAAACCAAAATCCAGGATAGTGCCTATTTCATTCAGGTTGCCTTTTAACAGTGCTTCCTTCATCATCTGCGCCTGCACCTTAAGCTGGTGCATAGCATCTATCGACTCCTTGTTTTTGTCCTTCACATTCTGGCTCTGCGCCTCTATGATCGTAGACGACAACCTGCTCGTAGCCGTAAAGTACAGCAGCAGGTTATTCTCCAGCTCATACAGATATTCAGGTTTTATCCTTAGCGGGTTCACGATCACCTTGTTATTATCATAAAACTCCATGAAGTTCACCCCGCCAAATGTCGCCGCATACTGGTCCTGCTTGCCACCGGCCATAGCCAGTTCCACGCGCTCCACATCGTAAGCCATCTGTGCTATATCATATTCTCCCAGCGGCAAGTTCAGCCACTCTGCAAATACCCCTATTATAGCCACCATCAGGGTAGAAGAGCTTCCCAGTCCGGATCCCGCAGGTGCATCTACAACCGTAGTAAGCTTAAAGCCAGTAGGCACAGGGCCGTACTTGCTGACTATGTGATTATAGGCACCGGTTGCCAGGTCCAGTACACCGTCTATCGGCAGCTTGTCCTTTTTGTCATACGATACGCTCTCATTTCTGTCAAGGGCTTCGATGATAATTTCAGGCACGTTCAGCGGCTCTATGGTAGCATATGCATAAAGCGAAATGGTAGCATTCAGTATGGCCCCACCATACAAATCGCAATAAGGACTCACGTCTGTACCACCGCCGGCAAGGCCAATACGCAGTGGCGCTTTACTTCTGTAGATCATAATATGGTGGCTAAATTAATGAATTAATGGATTTAGTTTCCATTATTAAGGCAAGCCGAATGATTAAAGCTCGGCAAGTAATTGCTGAGCGGTTTTGAGTTTTATTTTGCCCTGCGTGTGCAGATCAACTTCAAGCAAGGCTTTTTTGACCTCAATAACCCATTTTCGTTGTTCAACAGACAACTTTATGTTCTTTTTATTTTTGAGTTTCATTGGTCGTTTCTTCAAAACAAAACTGGCTTCTTATGCGTGTTATGGACAGACAACACGAGAACGTGATCTGACTGGATTTTGAATATTACTAAATAAGGGAACCGATTTAGTCCAACATCCCTCAACACCCGTCTGTGTCGGTATAGCTAAATGCAAAGGTATTTTTACAAATTGCAATATATCGCTCCTCAAGGTCCTCTAAAAAATCTTCACCTAACCCAACCCTGATATCTTCATAGTAATTCAACGCACGCAAAGTATCTTCGCGAGCTGCAAGAGTTACGACTATCCCATACTTCATTTCGTCTTCCTATTAGCTCTTACATAACTGTGTGCTTCTTCTACTGAATATCCGGGCATATCCCCTTTGGTATATTTTTCGAGGCGATCATAAAATTCGGTAAGATCGGCAGGTGTATATTTTTCACTGCTTATATTGCTGCCTCGCATGATATTGTACATGGCTTCCACTTCCGCATCATCCGCAACAACTATTATGTGATGTAGTTCCTGCCTTATAGCCGCGCTATTCATATCCATTTCTTTTTACAAATATACTAAACTTAAGAAATAGCACATTTACTTTTAACGCAAAATTAGGCCCACACCACTCATGCCTTTCGGGTTTTCACAATATTAATCAGTAAACTTGTATCAAGAAATAAACCAATTATGATCGATCCTGGAACAGAACCAGTGAGTATTGACTCCGTCC
>CAINOM010000652.1 GCA_903851455.1 uncultured Bacteroidota bacterium
AACATGCTCGTAAACAGGGTTTTATTCCAAAAAAAGGTAAAATAAATTAAAATATAATTAAATGTTACGCTTAACAGGAAGCATCTGATATCAAATATAGGAAAAACGAATTAACTCCGCCGAATTTAATAGAAAGTGTTAAAAAATATAAAGCCCGTCATTATTGCTAATGACGGGACGGGTAACTTAAAATAAACTAAAGGTACTATTACGCAGTAAGCCTGTAAACAGGTGCGCCAAGTTCATGAAGTGTATTCCTGATGTGTTTCTTCACCACGCTGCTCTGTGAGATGGCGAATGTAGCGCTGAGCAGTGTGTGCAGGTCTACCTGTGTTGGGTGCTCAAGTATCTTTAGAGCCCTTGCCTTGCTGAAATATCGTATGGTCCGGTTTTTCATAATTGTTGCGTTTGGTATGTCTAATACAAAAGTTGTGCCACATCCTTTTTGATGTAGTTAAAACGTTGCGCACAAAGAACATATTGCCTCACCAATGCAATACAACATAACATTAAGAGATCAGCAAAAAACACACTCTTGCACGTGAGCGGCCGTGAAAATAAATATAGAAAAATGCAGATTTTTTGCGGATAGTAGTAGGCCGGCCCCGCTTAGCGGGTATCACTCCCCGATACTTTCGATATACAGATCTTCCACCTTTTTGCGGGCCCAGGGAGTGGCGCGCAGGAACTTAAGACTTGACTTGATACTGGGGTTTTCAAAAAAACAATTGATGCGAACGCGGTCATTCATCTTTTCCCAGCCGTAATTGGCCACCAGGTGATTCAGCATTGCCTCTAAGGTAATGCCATGCAGCGGATTGTTTTTTTGTTCGGTACTCATCGTCTATGGTATCACAGCGCCGTTTAGCGCGGCCAGCCTTTGCCTTGCGGTTTGTATATAAGTACTGCCGGGATAATCGATGATCAGCTGCTCGTAGTAGTGTTTGGCCTGTTCGGGTTGGTGTAGGTTGTTCTGGTAGATCTCTGCTATCTTGAACACAGCATCATCGCCCAGCACATCCTGGCCATATTTTTCGTAGATGTTTTTTAAGTGGGCAAGCGCCTTGTTATAGTCATGGTGCTTCAGTGCAATATCGGCACGCGCCATTATGATATCGTCATTGAGCGGATGTTTGGGAAATGCTTTGTTGATGCTGTCCAGCAACGCTTCAGCCTCACTGTCTTTGTTTTCAAACAAGAGCAGGCTGGCATGGGCGAAGCGCTCCAGCGGCACATAATTGCTGTCCTCTACATTCTCTGTGATCAGCACAGAAAGGTACAGGGCATCATTGGCAATAAGTTCAGACGTTGCAGATTTCAAAATGGAGAGCTGGCGCTGTGCCCATATAAAATCGCCGCGGTAATAGGCCAGCTTGGCATTACGGAAACGGGCGTCTTCACCCAGTGCATCCTGTTTGAACTCTTTATCCACCTGGCTATAGGTGAGCGAGGCATCCCAGACACGGCCGGTGAGCACATAGTAGTCGCCCATCTGCAATTTGAATGCGCCGATCATATTTTGCCGTGTGCCGGGTTCGGTAATGGCGCGCTGCAAAATGTCGATAGCCTTTGATGGATCGCCCGCGTACTGCGCTTCCAGCATGGCATAGTCGGCCGCGGTTTGCGTGCTGTACTGCTTCGGGTATTCCACAAGAAAGCTGTCGTAGAGCCGGGCAAGATCAGTGACCACGGCGGGCCGGATCAATGAGTCATTCTTCAGTGCCTCAAAAGCAGCGGACAGTTTCTCGGCACGGGCGGCTATGTAGTAAGGTAATTCTTTGCCCTGCATAATGACATCGTCATACGCCTTGCCTGCAGCGTCAAATTGCTTGGCAACCATCGCAAGATGGCCCAGGTCCATAAGACGACGGCCCTCTTCCTTGTTGCGCTCATCAACGGCCTCTATCTGTATCAGCGCACCGTCCCAGTCGTTCTTCTGGGTGTAGATCCAGGTGAGCAGCTCGGCATAGTAGACATTGTTGGGGTCTTCATTGATCTTCTTTACGATGGCCCGTTGCATCTGCTGCAGCTTGGGCGCATCATCGCCCAGCATCTCAAGCAGCTGCGCCTTGATGCCCTCTATATTGCCGCCTTGCGCCCTTACACTGTAGAGGATCATTTCTATGGCCTTATCCAGCCGGCCGCATTTGTCGTACATGCGGGAAAGCGGCAGGCTATAGTAGTACAGCGCATTGGTCATGTTCGTTGCATTCTCCAGCGTGCGAATGGCGTAATCATCCTTGCCGTCATCGGTAAACGCTTTTACTATGCGCTGGGTTAGGGCATCATCGCCATTCAGCATCTGGAGCAGCGAGTCATACTGCAATTTGGCCTTGTCGTATTTCTTTTCCCAGGCATACACATCGCCAAGGTCAATGTGCAGGAAGATAGCGTTGCTGTAAGGGTTGCCTTTCGGCTGTTTGTTCATCCGGTCCTGCACCACTTTTTCAGCGGTCTTGTATTGCTTTTCCTGGATCAGGAGGTGCAGGTATTCGCCATATACCGAATCGGGAGCCGTTTTATATATCTCACCAATAACAGCGGCGGTCTTTACCTGCACTTTCTGCACCGTATCTTTAACTACAGAATCCGCAGATTGATCTGTATGCATTTCGATACCCACATGCTGGGCAAGCACACGGACGCCGCCGCACAGCATTAAAATGCCGAGTAAACCCAACTTCACTATATTCATTCCGGTTCGCATGCTTATTTATTACTCAAATGTAGCGCTTATTATTATTTGACATTCTTATGAAAAACATAATTGTTTTGACCTAAAAAGGCGCTGCGGGAAACATTTTAGCCGGAAATTTCATCATTTGAGCGATCCGGGATTCGATTGATTTCCAGCTATAGCTTCCTGTACAGAACCTGATTGGTTCATCATGATTAATATCTCCATGATATGACAGAGCTTTCAGCGTGATAAAAGGATTTCTCGATTCATATTTATACGAATAAGAGCCGACCATTTCTTCCAGTGAAAGATAGGAAGACAGGAATGCAATATCAACAAAATCTTTTAACCGGCTACCACTTCCAACGATCGCATTCAGTTTCATGGCGGATATATCTTTCAACCCTGCAAGGCGTATTCCTTCCTGCACCTGTATTTCATCAACCAAGGGATATGGATGTGATATCAAATCAACTTGTATATCATCAATTTGCCCCTTTATTGTATTTCTGTCAAGAAAATTCAAGCGAAGTTTTTTTTCAGATTCAAGGTAGGCGAACAGAATATTTTCATCGAAAGCGTTTTGAGAAAACAGGTCAATGTCAATACTTATCCTGTGCCCAATCTGCAAAGATAATGCGGTGCCCCCAACCAGAAAAAAATCTGCGAGATTTTGAACTGCCATCAGGTTTTTCAGGAGTTCCAGTGTGCCTGGCGTGACTGTTTCTTTTCGTAACATTTCATATCTGGTAAAGGGATTTCAAAAATGGCGCTAACGAAGTACATGTCCTTATCATTCAGATAGGGCAATGCTTTGATCGCCTCTATCATCCCGTTGTCGCCATACATATTCAGCGCAGCATACCAATCGTCAGGCCAGCCGCGTTCCACCACACGCTGAACTACGACATTTCGCATCTTTTGAAAATCAAAAGCGGACATATCATATTCCCACAATAAAGAGGGGTTTAGTGTTGCGTTTGAATGGTCTTTGTATCTGTCAAAATACATAAGCAAAGATACGAATTTAATTCCTCAACGGCTTTCCGGTCGTCAGTATGCTCTGGAGTCTTTCGAGGGTTTTCTTTTGGCCGCAGAGACTCAGGAATGCTTCGCGCTCCAGGTCAAGCAGGTATTGCTCGCTGACGAGGGTGGGCTGCGAGATATCTCCGCCACACATTACGTAAGCCAGCTTTTCAGCGATCAGCTTGTCGTAGTCGGAGATGTAGTTGCCGCGCCACATTCCGTGCACGCCTGCCAGCAGGCCACCAAGGCCACTACGACCCTGTACTTTAATGTCGTTGCGGCCAACCGGTTGGGTATAGCCACGCTCCCACATCATGAGTATATTCCGCTTAGCATCTGCAATGCGCCTGTCGGGATTGATGGAGATATGATCGTAACCTGGGCGAAGGATGAAGTTCTCAAATGCCTCGTGAGCAGATGTAGATACCTTAGCTGTGCCCACATTGATGAACAGCTGCTGGAGGTAGTTGACCTCGATGTCTTCCTTTATGTTCCTGTCGGCAGCACGGAGCGCGAGCTCCTTGGTGCCGCCACCGCCGGGTATCAGGCCCACGCCTACTTCCACGAGACCAATGTAGCTTTCTGCTGCAGCCTGCACCGCATCGGCATGCAGGCACATCTCGCAGCCACCGCCAAGGGTAAGGCCATGAGGCGCAATGATAACGGGAATGCTGCTATAACGCATGCGCATAGTAGTAGCCTGGAACTGGCGGATGGCCATATCCAGCTCATCATACTCCTGCTCAGCGGCAAACATGAATATCAGGCCCACATTGGCACCGGCGCTGAAATTAGCGCCGCCATTGGCCACCACTAAGCCCTTATACTTTTCTTCAGCTATAGCTATCGACTTATGCACACCCTCCAGTACTTCTCCCCCTATGCTGTTCATCTTGGTATTCCACCGGAGAGCAACAACATCGTCGCCTATGTCGTAAAGCTTGCAGGCGCTGTTCTTCCAAACAACTTTCTCATCGAGATGTTCCAGCAAGATGAACGAACCCATACCGGGTATGGGCTGATAGGCCTGAGTGCGGATGTCGTAGTACTTGCGCTGGCCGTTCTCGGTTTTGTAAAATGTTGTAATTCCTTTGTCCAGCATCTGCTGCACCCAAGGCGCGGCCTGCACTCCCGCTGCCGTCATGGCCTCGAGCACCTTCTTTACACCCAATGCATCCCAGCTTTCAAAAGCGCCGATCTCCCAGCCAAAGCCGGCTTTCAGTGCGTCATCTATCTTGTACAATTCATCAGTGATCTCAGGAATACGGTTGGAGCTATAGGCAAACAACAGGTGATGGAACTGCTTATAAAACGCGCCCGCTTTGTCTGTGCCGTTATACAACGCCTTGAGCCGTTGCGCCAGGTCATCTATTGGTTTTGCAGCTTCAATTGTGGCAAATTTCGTCTTCACCTTCGGGCCATATTCCATGGTCTGCAGGTTCAGCGTCAGTATATCAGATTTGCCTTTTTCGCCTTTTACTTTTTTATAAAAACCCTGTCCTGTCTTGTCGCCCAGCCATTTGTTGGCGATCATAGTTTCGAGGAAGGCCGGCATTTTGAAGAGGTCTTTGGCTTCGTCATTTGGTGCATTGGCAGGAAGGTCTTTAGCCACATGAACCAAGGTGTCCAACCCTACTACATCGCCGGTGCGGAAGGTTGCCGACTTGGGGCGACCGAGAATGGGTCCGGTGAGTGAGTCTACTTCGTCAACGTTAAGACCTAAGTCCTGCATGGCTTTGAATACAGCCATGAAACCAAACACCCCTACCCGATTGGCAATAAATGCGGGGGTATCTTTACAGAGCACGGTAGTCTTACCCAGGAAACGATCTCCGTAATCCATAAGGAAATCGAGCACCTCAGGCTTTGTCTTTGGATCAGGGATAATTTCCAGCAGGCGGAGGTAGCGGGGCGGATTGAAGAAGTGTGTGCCGCAAAAATGTTGCTGAAAATCTTCGCTGCGACCTTCGCTCATCAGGTGGATAGGAATGCCGGAAGTATTGGTGGTGACCAATGTACCGGGCTTGCGGTATTTTTCAACCTGCTCAAATATCTTTTGCTTTATGTCCAGCCGCTCTATGACCACTTCTATGATCCAGTCGCAGTCGGCTATCTTTGGGAGATCGTCGTCGATGTTGCCGGTGGTTACATGTGTAACAACCGATTTTGTATACAACGCAGACGGCTTGCTCTTCATAGTGGCCGCCAGGGCATCATTCACTATCCGGTTACGTACCTGCTTATCCTTTAATGTAAGTCCTTTGGCCGTCTCAGCGTCTGTGAGTGCCGGGGGCACAATATCGAGCAGCAAAACCTGCACACCGATACCTGCAAAATGACACGCAATGCGAGAGCCCATTACGCCACTGCCAATTACCGCTACCTTACGGATAGTTCTGTTCATTGTAAAAAATTTAAGCAACACAATTTATTGAAAAAAAGTGAAGGGGCACTAATGATGAAATAAATCTAAATAATTGGCTTGTTATCAGCTGCTGTGGTCGCATACGATCACCCAATGGCCTTTTATTTTGCGGAGGAGTAAGGTGTAGGAACCGGAGACATCGCCGGCGGTGCGCTTCAGCGCCCAGGTACCCACAATAAAGTAGTACTCCGCCGACAGGCGTTGCATACTTTTTATTACAGATGTGAGTTCGCCCATATGTGCCAGGTCAGGGTAAGCCTCTTTATAGCGTTTTAGTGTGGCCTGGTAGCCGTAGCGAGGGCCAGAGGAGCCAATGAACAAAAGGCTATCGTTTTCCCAATATCCTTTCATGTAGCCATCTACATTGCCCTTGTTCCACTGCACCACCTGGGCTGCTAACATGGTGGTTATCTCGCGTTCGTCTTTGTTTTGGGCAATACATAGGTTGCCTATAAAAGTGAATAACAGCAGGTAAAAGGAGTATTTCTTCATGATTTTTTGCTTTCGTGACCTGTTATAGCGAGGTAGAACATAAAGTAAAACTACAGAGCAGGCCCACGGCACCCCCAACTAAAACATAAGCGCCGACCTTAGTAGTGATCCTGCTCTTTGAAAGGGCGCCAACTATGACGCATATCACACCGACAAATATTGCCAGCAATCCGAGCAAAGCGAGCGCGATACCAAAACCCAATAGATTTCCCTTCATAGCCTGCGTTGTTTAGGGTGTTACACTTATGTTTTCTTTTAATTGTTCCAGGTACTTTTCTTTATCGTCCCT
>CAINOM010000653.1 GCA_903851455.1 uncultured Bacteroidota bacterium
GGACAACTGGCCATTTGCGCTGATCGCCCTTGGTTTGTTTTTGGGCATCAAGAATAAATTCAGAAACCCATCCTGGTGGATCCTATGCCTGGTGGGTGTAGCGAATCTCGTGGAAATATACCACAACGAGTACGCGAATTACATCTGGCCTGTAGCGCTGATAATTGTTGGTTTGGGTATCGCCTTCCGTCCGCGCCGGGATGTTACTAATTGTAAACCGGGCTGGAAAATGCAAAGCACCGTATCTACAGGCAACGACTTGAACATTGATGTGACTTTTGGCGGAAAGAAAGAAGTAGTCACATCCAAGGATTTTAAAGGGGGCGTAGTTTCGGTAACATTTGCGGGTTGTGAGCTAAACTTAAGCCAGGCTGACTTCAGCGAGCCGTCTTGCGTACTCGATTTCAGAGTGTCATTTGGTGGTGTAGAAATGGTCGTGCCATCGCACTGGGAGGTTCAAAATGAGGTCGCAACATCATTTGGCAGTGTGGAAGACGAGCGTACTGTGCAAACCGCTACCACCAACGAGAATAAGAAATTGTTGATACTCCGTGGCAATGTTTCCTTCGGTAGTATTGAGATTAAGTCTTACTAAGGGCAGTTGGCGATCAGTAACTGGTAACCAGGAATGTTCCTCCGTAAAGAACAGAATAAAAAAAGCTTTAAACTTTCTTCTTCCACTTCAGACCAACTAAAATATGAGATCATTTACAGCACAGATCATTTACCGTATCGAATGTGAAGGAATGCCCACAGATCAATACGAAGAACAATGGAGGCTTGTGTATGCGGAGGACGAAGAACAAGGACTTATAGTAGCCCGCGAGGCAGGAAAAAGCGAAGAGGCGACATTCATAGACAGGCATGGCCGCACCATGTGCTGGCGCATGCTGGCCGTGAAAGACCTGCAGCCCGTAGAGCTTAAGAATGGTGGATTGCTGTTCTCCATGGTTCGCGAAGCAGAAATGGTGGCAGCACCTTTGTGGGCCGCTGTTGGCTGATTAGTTCGTCTCTCACTCGTGGACTTATGACTTACAACTTATGACTTACGACTCTCCTTGCGCACGATAAAGAAAAATATTCACTGGATGGTGCTGTTGCTGATGCTGATCGTATTGGCGAAGCACCTTTTCATTCTTCATAATATCGTTCATTTCGATTGGGTACTCTCCATAAAAGATGCCGTTGCCAGTTGTGTCATTCTTGGTCTTTCGTCATGGGGCATAATCCTGCTGATACGTGCCTACCCTACTTCGGCTGCCATTACGGTATATGGATTATTTATGGCACTTGTGGTGAGCGGCGTTACAGCCGGCGCCGAATTTGAGGCCCTGAAGTGGTACATAGGAGTAGACAATGAACCCTACAAGACCTGGCTGAAAGACACATTGGTTGTTCGTTTTTTATTCATCTGGTTATTCAATAGCTGGGTATCCACGATCTCCGCCCTGCGCAAAAATATCGGCACCCTGGATGCCCGGTTCCAGCAGCAGACCGATGCCGCTACACTGCTCAAGGAAGCCGAGCTCTTCAAGCTGCGGCAGCAATTGCAGCCACACTTTTTATACAATAGCCTTAACTCCATCAATGCACTCATAAACATATCACCGGACCGCGCACAGGAAATGATCGGAAAACTATCTGACTTCCTGCGTAGCTCGGTTAAAAGAGAGTCTGAGGATACACTACCGATCAATGACGAGCTGGTTTACATCCAGTCTTACCTGGCCATAGAATCGGTACGATTTGGAGACAGGCTACAAGTTCATTTTGAGCAGGAGTATACTGACCATGCCGTTATTCCACCATTCCTGCTGCAACCGATACTGGAGAACGCAATTAAGTTTGGTCTATATGGCAGAACAGGAATTGTATCCATCACTATGCATATAGTGCTCGACGGCCCGCTGCTGACCATTACGGTTGTCAACCCATACGATGCAGACACCCAGCCGCCGCGGGGCACCGGCTTCGGACTGGAGGGCGTAAAGCGCAGGCTGTACCTGCTCTATTCCCGCACCGACCTGCTGGAAACATCAAGCGATAATGAGTATTTTACAACAATATTAAAAATACCACAACACCATGTACAAGGTAATACTGATAGATGATGAGCCACTGGCACGGCAACTGCTGAGATCACTCCTGGAACCTTACCAGCAGGTACAGGTGGTGGCAGAATGCGGTGATGGGTTTGAAGGATTTAAAGCTATACAGGAACTGGCCCCCGACCTTATTTTCCTGGACATACAGATGCCGCGCCTCAATGGGTTTGAGATGCTGGAACTGCTGGACAATCCCCCATCCGTGATCTTCACTACGGCCTTTGATGAATATGCACTCAAAGCTTTTGAAGCGCATGCGATCGACTATCTGTCGAAGCCCATCATTAAAAGCCGCTTTGATAAAGCCATGCAAAAGTGGTTGCTGCAGGCTGCAACTAAGGAGCAGCCACAGGTCGCGCCATTATTGGAGAACAATATTTACGAGGGCTACCAACACCGCATAGTTGTGAAAGACAATAGTATGATCCGCATTATCCCCGCGCAGGAGATCTACTATATCGAAGCCAACGATGACTACATAAAGATATTCACTAAGGACGGCAGCTACCTTAAAAAGAGCACACTTTCCCATATAGAGCAAACACTCGATCCGCAACAGTTCGTTAGGGTGCACCGCTCCTACCTGGTACCGGTTACACAGCTTAAGAGCATAGAGCCCTACGAGAAAGAAAGCCACATAGCCCTGCTGCACTGCGGTGCAAAAGTAACCGTTAGCAAGAGTGGCATGGCCAAGCTGAAGACGTTGCTCGGATGGTGATTAAATTTACCTGCTTATCTCCAGCTTGCTGTGATACTGCCCTTCAGCCGATTTTATTGACACGATATACATCCCTTCAAGCAATAACGGTAATTCCACTGTTGTGTGCCCGGAACTAACGTTGTTCAATTGAGTTCTGAACACTTCA
>CAINOM010000654.1 GCA_903851455.1 uncultured Bacteroidota bacterium
GATCCTCATGAAGATGAAAAATTATTTTTGCGCTTTTGATTTTACCTGCAAAACTAGCAAACATGGGAATTGTTGTATTTATATATGAAGGTTTAACACTTTATTCTATGCTTTTAGGCCATATGAAGTTACTTTTGTAATAACCCGAAAACGGCCCGCTGCTGAAACGCTTTCTTAAAATATTACGTTATACTCTCGCCAGTATATTACTACTACTGGTGGTAGTTGCGGCCCTTGTAAACTATACGCCCGTGCAAAATTACATTGCGCACAGGGCGGCGGAGTCGCTGTCAAAAAAACTAATGACCAAGGTTACGATCGGCCATATCCGCATCGATATACTTAATCACGTATACCTGCAGGGTCTTTATGTAGAAGACCAGGCGCATGATACACTGTTGTATGCCGGAGAGGCGCAGGTGAAAATAACAGATTGGTTCCTTTTCAAAAACAAACCCGTCATTCACTACTTCGGGCTAAAAAACTCCTATGTCCATTTATACCGCTCCGCGACCTCTAACGCCTGGAACTCTGATTTTATCGCAGATGCATTCAGCACACCCGGCAGCAAAAAGGACACCGTAAAGAGCAAACCGCTGGAGCTGGACCTAAAGAAAATAGAACTGGAGCATGTGCGCTTCCATATGGATGACAAATGGATAGGCCAGGACCTGGATTTTGACGTTGGCGACTTCACGCTCAATACAAATGGTCTTGATTTTAACAAAAGAATGCTTGATGTCAGTGACATCCTGATTAAGAATACGGTTGTGAGCGTTGGTATTTACAAAGGCGGCAAGCCAAGGACAAAGCACGACCTGGACCTGGAGGATTTTGATCCGACGCCTTTTAACCCCGATATGTGGGCGGCGAAGGCAGGAAAAATATCGCTCGAGGGCTGCTCATTCAACCTGACCATGGACGACAAGATACCTGAGCCGGGGCATTTTGATGAAAACCACCTCGCGATCAGAGATATAGATGTGTCGATAAAAGATGGTTTTGTAGTAGGCGACACCATACACGGGAACGTCCTTCACCTTTCGGCACACGACAGATGCGGGATCGCTATCAAGACCATGCGGAGTAAAGTGACCGTCTCACCCATTGCTTCGATATGCGACGAGCTATACCTGGAAACGAACTATAGCAAGGTGCAGCGCTACTATGCGATGGAGTACCGGCATTTCCCGGATTTCACGTCTTACATAGACAGCGTGACCATGGTTGCCCACCTGAAGGACGCCATAATTGACGAGCGGGACATCGCCTATTTTGCTCCCCAGCTGAAGAAATTTCCCAAAGTCGTTTTACATGCATCAGGGGATGGCAGAGGTACGGTTGCCAACCTTTCGGCGCAACACCTGAACGTAACCGACGGCGCCACTGTGATAAAAGGTAGTGTGACCATGAAGGGGCTGCCTGACATTTACAAGACGTACATCACGGTTACGGATGCCCAGGTATTTACTACAGGTGAAGGCATACTCCACTACGTGCCTGAGTTAAGAAACAGCCCGAATATAGCATTGGAGCGGCTTACCTATGCGTACTTTAACGGGAAGTATGCTGGATTTATAGAGAATTTTGGAGTAAACGGGGCCCTGAAAACTAACCTCGGCACTGCTGCTGTGGACGTGAAACTCAACATACCTGGCTTCAATATTGCAACGGCGGCGTATTCGGGCACAGTGGCTACTAATGATCTGCAGATCGGTATCCTGCTGAAACAATCGTTATTTGGCGGCATTACACTCCGGGAAAATGTAAAAGGAAATTCCTTTGACCCGGACCATGTGCAAATGGATATTGACGGCACCATCAGCCAATTCACTATCAACGGATATGCGTACCAGAATATCATGACCCATGGAACGGTAGCGAAAAAACAATTTGACGGTAAAATATTGGTGGATGACCCGAACATGGGCCTTGAGTTTGACGGCGGTGTAGACTATACCCAGAAAGATTTTAAGATCAATGCTACTGCACACCTGCTGGGCAGTAATTTCAAAGC
>CAINOM010000655.1 GCA_903851455.1 uncultured Bacteroidota bacterium
GACTACCTGCATGTAGAAGCCTGCCTTCTTCATCATCAGATACTTAGACACACCGGGCACCGGCGACCAGTGAATGTTCACATAGCCGGGACACTGTGACGTGTCGAGCGCAGCTACCGGCTGCGTATTTATGGCGAACCGGCCCGAGGTAACCACATCTGATGTTCCCATCCGCGTGACCCGCACCAGGCAGTTGCCGGAATTATAACCCGTGGGTAAGAAATCATCCAGCCGGACTTCCGCTGCCACCGAATCTGATATCAAGCGCCAGGTAGCACCTCCATCCGCAGAGAATTCTACCTTGAACTTGTTGCCATCCGTAACCGCATCCCAGAAAATCCGGATGCTGTCTATGTTGGACAATTGTTCTCCTCCAATGGGGTATGTAAGATGAATGCCGGTGGACATGATATCGTACGCAACCACGTATGGCTGCGGCCCCTGCGGGATATTATAGCCCTTAACATTGACGGTATATATACCTGCCGGAGGATTTGTAATAGTTACCTGTTCTGTGTTATTCAGGTGATCAGCACCTTCTGTCGCGTTGTGATCTACATTAGCAGGAGCTGGATCAAGAATCAGCGGAAGGTGCACACCTGATGAAGGATCAACAACAGTAAGATCAAGATCATTCACCAGTTGCTTTGCAGACGACGGGCTTGCCGGCACATCGTTCCAGTATAACATTATCTTCACCTGGCCGGTGTTTGGCGGAATAGTAATATTCCCGGCCTGGTTTTCACCGGTGAGCAGCGAGCTGGAATAATAATGACCATTATCCAAAATCTGCAGCGAGCGATACAGGTCCATGGCGCCAAAGCCATAGCTAAAATCGGGGCCGGGATTGCCAAGGTCCATCGCGCCATCCAGCAATATCGTCTTCAACAGATCAGCGCGCGGTTGCGCACCGCCATTCAGCTGCTTGTAACGCTGGGTAAGCACCGCCAGCCCGCTAGCCACTTGCGGCGACGCCATGCTTGTGCCTGCAGACCACTCATATTGATCTACACCAATGTCGGAATAAGTACCCAAACCAATGGCTATGATATCCGGCTTCAGGCGGCCATCCTTTACCGGGCCGCGGGATTCGTCAGAAGCCTGGTATAAAAAATCAGTCATGCTACCTACTACTATGGCATTTTTTGCTGGCTGATAGCCGCCGCCGACAGTAGCGAAACCCGGAGGAAAAATACCACAGGTCATCCAGCCGTCATTGCCGGATGCGAACACGTGCTGCACCTGAGGGAACTCCATGGACAACGTATCCAAGACACGGGAATAGGCATCATAAGTACCGGCATAACTGCAATCCGCGGCAACCACTTCGTAGGAGTTGTTGGTGATCGTCATGTTAAAATCATGCAGCATAGCGCCGGTGGCCGGCAGTATCAGGTCGAATAGGTGATCAACAAGAGAGACATGGGGAGTAATGATAGTAGCAAGCGGATCGAGATTTGCGGCACCACCCGCAACGCCATTTACAAACTCACCGTGATGTCCGTTTGGCGCGGGGTTAAAGTTCGTAACCCGGTCTTTCAGATCGGCGTGGTAAATACCGGGCGACTCGTCACCTACACCTATTGTGACGCTATCACCAAGTAAGTTATACCCGCCAAACACGCCAGAGGCGCGGGCGACATTGCCCTTCACCGCAGGTATTGACTGCAGATCAAGCGGCACCATATCGGTAAGCGGGCTTATAGACCGCACGCCATACCATTCCGCCATGGCGCGCACTTTGCTGGCTGCAACAATGATCTTGTAGGAGCCATAGCGTTCCATAGGGCCGGGATCAATGCGCCCGCCAATGGCTGCAACGAACTGTTTGATCGCTGCATCACCGGTACCCGGATAAAAGGAAACCATGGTCTTAACCGCGCCGCCCTTACCATTTACCTGCGTCCATATAATGTCGTCCGCCTTCCATTCAGGCTGCACATTGAGGATGCTGTGAAGCGGAAACGAAAGAACATTTTCATTGTTCAAGGGAAACTGGAGCAAAGCATAGTAGGAGTTATCCGGAACATAGTCGAGGAGCGAGACACCCACGGAGCGCAGTTCGTCACGCTGTTTATCGGTAACCGGGGATTCGAAATGTATCAGCACCTGCAAAGGCTCATTACCAGCCGGCTTATGCGACATACTGTCCAGCCACTGCCGGGCATTTGCAGTGGGTCTGAGCACGCCTTTCTTAAGATGGATCGTATGGACCGCTTTTTCTTCCTGGGCGGTAAGGCATGGTAGTGCAAAAAAAAGGGCAACCAAAAAAAGCGAAAAGAAGCGATAGCTGCGTATAGCGTTTGTCATAATACATACATAATGCGCCGATGTCCCTTCCTGTTGCCTGGGGCATAAGGGAAACCGGTGCAAGTTTAGGTAGTGAAGATAACAAAAACAGGCCACATTTAACGGCTATATGAACGAGAGATGCTCATATTTCATCCGCAAAATGTCCTGCGAATTTGCCTGCAGCCAGTTGTCCAGCACAGTTGCATATACCTGTTTGAAGTCTGTGCCATAGACAAGATCGCCATTATCAAGGTCAGACAAGCTGGGCAGATCGTTGTAAAGGCCCGGTTTCCTGAGGCCACCGCTGATGAAGAACATATTACCCGCTGTACCGTGATCGGTACCGTTGCTTGCGTTTTGGGACACTCTTCTTCCGAATTCAGAAAACGTCATGATCAGCACATCATTAAAACGCCCGCTTTGTTTCAGGTCGCCAACCAGGGCCGCCAGTGCGGTATCCAGTTGCTCAAATAGCCTGTTCTGACGGTCTGCCTGGTTTACATGGGTATCAAAACTGCCGTGCGACACATAATACACTTGCGTTTCTGAGCCGGATACAATGAGCGATCCGATGGTTTTCATCCGCTTGCCTATCTGGGAGTCGGGATAGGATTGGGTACTGCTGTATATTTTGCTCTGATCATAAATGTAATCTGCGGCTGATACAGTTTGCCTCACCGTTTTGTACAGGTATGCAGCGAGGTTTGTGTCATGCTCGTCATCATGCGCAGACAGCTTTTTGAAATAAGGGTTGGTGGCTGCCTGGTGAAACCTGTTTATGTCCCTTACCGCTATTGCATTGCCTTGCTCACCCTTCATGGCCAGGCTTAGCGTATCATCCACTTCTATGGCCATTGCGTTATGCGGATTGCAATCGTCACAAGCATGGTCCAGGTACCGGCCCAGCCAGCCACTGGTAACAATGTCACCAGCGGTACTACCTGATTGCCATATGTCCATACTCCTGAAATGTGACCGGTCCGGATGAGGATACCCTACCCCGTTTATCACGCTCACATGGCCTTCATCATACAACTGCTTAACTGTTTTCAGCGAGGGATTGATGCCTATGTCGTCCGTCAGCGATAAAGCGTTTTCGCGCTTTATACCGATCAACGGCCTGCTTTTATAATAGATGTCATTCCGATAAGGTATGATCGTGTTCAACCCGTCATTCCCACCAGACAACTGAACCACAACCAACACCTTATTACTCTTATTAAGAATGGGCGCCTGACGATATTCAAACCCTTTCAGGAATTCAGGCACCATAAGGGACGCGCTGGCCAGTGAGCTAAGTTGTATAAACTTCCTGCGTGATATAGACATACTTTCAAAATTAATGATTCAAAAAATCAGGTTAACTGGAATTCAGGCAGTTCCATAAATAATATCGTGAGGCTTTTTATATACTCCTCAATACTGTCTTTGTCGGCAAACGAAACGACCTGACTAATTTGCTGGCGCGACAAAGGCCCCGGCAGCAAATATGCGGCAATAGCCTGCGGCAGCTCTTCCTCCTTATATTCCTTCCAATGGGCCAGGTAGGCGCTCCAGTCGGCATCGGCCCTGCCCACCCGGAATGGCTTTGCCGGCTGCGAATCCGCCGTTACCGGCTCATGATGTGCTTCGGCCATTTCTGCATCCGATTCTTTTAAACTCAGATCTAATTCTTTCGATTTAAAAAATGCCTCGGGCAATCGCATCCTTGTGACCAATGATGAACTATCGATCCAATTGGCGCCACCCGGCCACCCGGCCACACCAGGCGGATTAAAGAGGTATTGCCCTAACACCCGCTGCACATTCAGTACGGTTTTATGGTCAGCAAACTGCATAGGTATCATTCGCTGATACCCCACAAGCAGCTCTACCGGCGACTTTATTTTCGCGGACAAAATATCGTCCTTATAAAACCACTCTGCCGTAAATATGCTACGGAGCAATCCTGCAATATCATACTTGCTCTCGTAAAAATCAGCGGCCAGTTTCTTCACGCGCTTTTCATCGATCTTCTCATCACTTACAAAGTAGCGGTATATCTTTTGCGTAATAAAACCCGCTGTCTGTTTTTGTTCCAGCAAAATGTTGAGTATGTCATCGCCATCAAAATTGCCGCTTTTGCCCAGGAATTTCTTTTCACCCGCATCGTGCTGTTTCTGTCTGAAAATAAAATTACCGTTGCCGTCAAAAGACCAGCCGGTAAAAGCCCTTGCCGCTTCCTTTATATCATCTTCCGTGTAGTGTCCCCTGCCTAAAGTGAATAACTCCATAACCTCCCGGGCGAAATTCTCATTGGGATGTTGCTTCTTATTCTGCCGGTTATTAAGAAACTCCAGCATCGCTGAACTCCGGGATACTGCGCGCAGCATATCACCAAAATTCCCCAGCGCGTTCTTGCGGATCGCATCGAGTAGTTTTTGGTCGTAATATGGATTGTTGATCCGTGTGGCAAAGTGACCACGCCAGAACAGCGCAGTCTTTTCCAGCAAGGGAAAACTTGTGTCCACCATGGCTTGCACCCAAAGCAGGTTCATATCTTTTGTCCGCTGATTGAAAGCCTTACGCATCTCTTTTCGCTCCGTATCATCGTCCATTTCCTTCAGTGCATTCGGGCTGTTATTCGCCCATTCCTGATCTGTTATCATCTCCAGTGCGCCGGGTACCGCCTTGGGGAAAAGACGATCAACAGCCTGATCTACAGGCTGCGGATTGGTATAGTCACCTAGTGATATGCCAAAACCTGCGCGTGCGTAAAGAAGTTTGTTCTGTTGCTGTAAGTCCATGCGTCATGATTAACAGTGTTTAGACTTCAGATAGCGGGTAATGGTTTATTTATGGGCAAAAAGATAATGTTGCATAAATTTACGAAAATCATATCCGGCCATACTTTTGGCATATCATTTAAGTGCTATTTTTACACAAACTGCAAAAAATGCACTTTCACGAACTCACTCCCATGCTCTGGGTACCCGACGTTAAGCAAACCATAACTTTCTATACGGATGTGCTAGGCTTTACCGCCGACAACTATTCGGAGGAATGGCACTGGGCGACCATTTCACGGAATACTGTTGTGTTCATGCTTGCCGCGCCTAATGAACATATGCCCTACGATGGCCCTAAATTTACAGGAAGTTTTTACATAAGGGTAGATGCAGTGGATACCATGTGGAACGACATTAAAGACAAAGTAGAGATCGTTTACCCCATTGGCAACTTCGACTATGGCATGCGTGAATTTGCGATACGGGACAATAACGGATTCATGCTTCAGTTCGGGCAGGAGATAACCGTTATTAAATGACCCTGGGTACTAGAAAAACTGGAAATAGAGGAGCGCAACAGCTGCGACGGTCATCAGTATAAGCGTCATGAAGCCCAGTACATTTGCGCGCCTGCTATTAGTATGGGTCTTCATTATCTTTTTGTTATTGCAGATGTGCAGAATGATCGCGATAATAACGGGCGCCGTCAGTCCATACAGAATAGCCGAATATAACAGTGCCTTGATGGGGCTCAGACCTATATAATTCATTGACAAGCCGAGCAACAGGGAAATACCAATAATTATATAAAACCCTTTGGCCTCTTGAAATTTCTTATCCAGCCCCATTTCCCAGCCGAAGGTCTCCGAAAAAATATACGAAAGCGCACCGCTCAAAACGGGAATGGCCAGGAAGCCGGTGCCAATGACTCCAAGCGCAAACAAATAGTACGCCATGTCCCCTGCCAGTGGCTTCAGCGCACTGGCAGCCTGCTCCACCGTATCTATTTTATGAATACCACCCGCAGATAATACAGTTCCGGCGGTGAGAATAATGAAGAACATGACAAGGTTGGAGAACAGCATACCGATGTTCACGTCCGTTCGTACGTCCTGGAACATCCTCCGGCTTACCACCAGCATATTTTTTTGTTTCCGTTGCTTCTCCTGCAACTCTTCCACCTCCATATTCGTCTGCCAGAAAAAAAGATATGGAGAGATAGTGGTGCCAAGGATGGCTACCAGAATGCCGAGAAAGTCTTTATTGAACTCAATGTGGGGAATAACTGTCGCTCTCAGTACGGCGCCCCAGTCTGTTTTTGCAAGAAAGGGCACTATCAGATACACCAGCAAAATCATGGCGAGATACTTAAGTATCGCGGCTATGCGATGGTAAGGAAACAACACAATGCACGTGAGCAGCACCACGGTAAAAACCACGCTGAAATATTCGGCTTGCACCTTCGGTGCAATGAGATTGGCCACGGCACCCATACCTGCTATATCTGCGCCAATGTTCATCACAATAGCCGGGAAACTGAACAGAACCATGAGGTACATCACCCATTTAGGGTAATGCTGCTTTAGTATGCTGGTAAGTCCCTGCGACGTTGCAAGCCCGATGCGCGCGCACATCTCCTGGATCGATGCCATGAGCGGGAAAGTGATCCAGGCTGTCCACAATGTCGAAAGCCCATACTGGGCACCAGCCTGTGAATAGGTAGCAATACCCGATGGATCGTCATCACTCGCACCCGTGATAAGACCCGGGCCGAGCAGTTTCAAAATCTTTTTTATCGAGAAGCCTTTGCTGGATGTAGGCATAGGTTAAAGATAGTGGTTGTACGCAAACCTTTTTCAACGGCTCATCGTTTATCCTCATTTACAATTCAATGCAAAAGAATTCATGCCACCGGACAGAATTATCAAATTCCTAAAAACCATATCTGCAAACCTCAATTTTATTATTTTTTTCGAATCTCATTAAAAACTTCTATTTTACAATGATAAAAGCCCACCACAGAGGCTGGCTTTTTTGGCTATCCGATTTTATAGACTGTTGTAAATCAATAATGCATGTCCTCAATTAGTAAGGTAAACGATTTTGTTGTCCGGTTTGCGAATGTTAACGGAACTGGCTCTGCCA
>CAINOM010000656.1 GCA_903851455.1 uncultured Bacteroidota bacterium
GTGATCGTGAAAAATGCGGAAAACCAGGAAGGCGTATTTTCCTTACTGGAGGAAAAAATGATCATTCCATTCGGAAAGTTTTCACAACTGGAATGTTTTCAATATAACAAGACATCAGTAGCATTTAAAACCAATCCGTTCAACGATGACCATGTCCTGGTCATTTATGATGAGAATGGTAGTATTTATTAGGTTTTGAGAGTGCATCAGAACGAATTGCGGGAAAAGAGATCTGCTCATCCCGCCCCAATATTTTAAAATAACCCCGCACATTAGATTTTATCCCCAGTTTTGCTATTTTTACTGTTCATAACCATGATACTCCGCAACCTTTTATATTTTATAGCTGTACTGCTCATCATCGGCTGGGTGCTGGGCTTCATAGTATGGCAGCACAAGGGCCATATGATACACGTATTGGCCGGTCTTGCCGTTATCTCGCTGGTACTCGCGCTGATGCAGAAACCGACTAAGGACGTTGATTAATTGTTGGAATTGGGCCTTAGGAATTTGTAATTTGGATTGTTTCGTAGCAGCTCACTCAAATGCGATACTGAATTCGAGGTAACAATTCCCCCGGCACCCTTTATCTTATGAAAATTTAACCCGTGACTAATACTATTTTTCTTTTCGCCCTTCCAGGTAATTTTGAAGTAGGAGTGACCTTGTTCATCCTTGTAATATTAGCCATTCCCAAAGCGATTGAATGGCACATTCAATCGCTGAATAAAAGGGATTAACATTTTAGCGGCATTCAAACTGAGACATCAATCCCAATTCCAAATTCCAGAGAAAAACTGCTAATTCCCCAATACCCTCTTATTTATCCACAATAGGATAACGACCCTGAAAAATTGCCCTTATTTCAAATATCTTTGTTTCAAAACCAATAATACCGATGCGTTTCATAGTAACATCAACAGCATTACTCAAAAATCTGCAGCAGATAGGTGGCGTGATCAGCGCCAATACCGTACTGTCTGTACTGGAAGATTTTCTTTTTGAATTGCGCGGCAACACCCTAACGCTTACCGCTACCGACCTGGAGACCATGATGCGGGTGCAGATGGAGGTGAACGACGCACAGGGCGACGGCCGTATCTGCATACCCTCTAAGATATTGACCGACTATCTGAAAAACCTGCCCGAGCAGCCCATTACGTTCAACATAAACGAGAGCGATCTCTCGATAGAGATGTCGAGCGATGTGGGTAAGTACCGCATAGGCGGCGAGAAAGCGGATGATTTTCCGAAAGAACCGGCTCCCGGCGATACTACGGCTTTCACTATACCATCCATATCGCTGATAGAGTGCATCAATAAAACACTGTTTGCAGTGAGCTCAGATACGCTGCGCCCTGCAATGACCGGTGTGTATTTTGAGCTGGCTACAGATGGTATCACGTTTGTATCTACAGATGCACACAGGCTGGTACAGTTTCGGCGGAGCGATGTGAACTGCCCTGCCAAGGACGGCTTTGTAGTGCCCAAGAAGCCACTGCAGCAGCTGCGCGGCACGCTACCGGCTGACGAGTCTATACTGCAACTGGCCTACAACGGCAGCCACCTGTTTGTGACGGGTGAGCGCCTGAGCCTGAGCTGTCGCCTGATAGATGCACGTTTCCCGGATTATAAAGCAGTAATACCACTGGACAATCCTTACAAACTGACCATAAACCGTGGCGACTTTGTTAGTGCATTGCGCCGCGTGAGCATATTTGCCAACAAGACCACCAACCAGGTGGTGCTTGACATAAACGGCAACGCCCTGCAGATAAGCGCGCAGGATGTAGACTTCTCTTACGAAGGCAAGGAAATGCTGAGCTGCCAGTATAGCGGTGAGGATATGAAAATAGCCTTCAACGCCAAGCTGATGGTGGAAATGGTAGGCAACCTGGATGGCAACGAAATACAGGTAGAACTGAGCACACCTACACGTGCCGGTATCTTCCGCTCAATGGATAAAGTGGAAAATGAAGACCTGCTGATGCTGCTGATGCCGCTGATGGTTGGCGTGTAATTTGAAAATTAGCGATTTTGAAAATTTGAAAATGCTCTCATTTTGGGAGCATTTTTCGTTATGCCCCTGACCCATAAAGGGAACCATGCATTTGGCTTCGGACGGACTTCAGCATTAGTCACTAATTGGACGGAATATTGAAAATGCCCTTGATGATGAGGGCATTTTTCATTACGCTATGTTTTATAATGAGGGGAAGCCCCCTTCAGAGGGTTTGGGGTTAATAATTTATCACCTGCTCCTCCATCTCGGGCATCTTGCGGAATTCGTATTGCTGGTTGCGGAGCTGGGGCTCGAAGCCTGCCTCGCGTATGGATTGCTGAATGCTTTGTGCGGTGAAACGGTGCGGTGCACCTGCTGCACTTACTACGTTTTCTTCTATCATAATAGAACCAAAGTCGTTGGCGCCGGCATTGAGGCATATCTGTGCCACCTGTTTGCCAACTGTGAGCCATGATGCCTGTATGTTTTTCACATTGGGTAGCATAATGCGGCTGAGGGCGATCATGCGTATGTATTCTTCAGGGGTGGTCATGTTCTTTATTCCGCGTATTTTTTCCAGCAGTGTATCCACATTCTGGAAGGTCCAGGGAATAAAATTGAGGAACCCTTTTGCGCCTTCGGGTTTTTCTGCCTGTACTTCGCGCAGTTTTATGAGGTGCTCAAAGCGCTCCAGAACAGTTTCCACATGTCCGAACA
>CAINOM010000657.1 GCA_903851455.1 uncultured Bacteroidota bacterium
GAGGCAAAACCGGAGTCTCTGAATGAAGTAGCTGATTGGGTACAGCAATACCGGCAGTTGTGGCAAGAGAAATTTAATTCGCTCGACGCTTATTTAAGTAAAGTTCAATCAAACAATAAACGTAAAAAAAAATAACATGGAAAATCAAACCAACAAAAACGAAGGGCTGAAAATAGTCCGTGATTTCAAAGCGCCGAAAAAACTGGTGTTCGAGGCATTCTCATCGGCAGAAGCATTTGCCGAATGGTGGGGACCGGCGGGTATGCAAATGACCATGCATCACTTTGACTTCAGGGATGGTGGAAAGGCCCATTATAAACTGGACGCAGGCGGCCAAACTATGTGGGGGCTTTTTAGATATGGTAAGATCGTGGTGCCCGACCTGATCGAGTTTGTCAGTTCTTTTTCTGATGAAGAAGGGAACATTTGTAAAGCACCCTTCCCGATGGACTTTCCAATGGAAATCAGTAATCAAATGACCTTGGCAGAAAATAACGGGATCACCACTTTAACGCTACAAGGTCAGCCGATAAACGCAACACCGGAACAGGAAGCGACCTATCATGCAATGATCACGAATATGCAGGGCGGTTTTGCCGGAACATTTAACCAGCTGGATGCCTACTTAACAAAGGTTCAGGCGTAAATTGAATTGATGATCTGCCTCGCCGGTATTCAGTCGAATACCGGCGAAGACAGAATACCATATCGATCACTTCTTCAAAAACAGCAACTGCCCAAAATGTGAAGCCAGGTGATTGGTGCGGCTCACGATTATGTTCAGCTTATTACGGTGCGGCTCTTTAGCGAAATCTTCTTCAGATACCGAGGTGTGCCTTTGCAACCAATCTGACGGCTGCATAGCGGCAAAGCGATTGGCGAGCGTGGCGTTCACTTCTTTCCAGTTGTCCCTGAGGTCAGCGACTGACGGCATGTCGGTTATTGTTTTGTCTGGCTTGGCGATAAAGGTATCGTCGAGATGCGTGAACAGCTGAGGGCCGAGGTCAAGCAGCGGGATCATACGGTCATGAACTGCTGTAATGTGCCCGAGGAGGTAGATGCCCCTGTTCCTGCCGGGTGATACTTCGCCCATCAGCTGTTCGTCAGTGAGGGAGTTGAAAAGTGTGTCGGTTCTGCCGATATTGGCATACCAAGCATCGAGCACGATCTTTATTGGTAATTCCTGGTTCATTGTTTTGGTGTTTAGTGTGTGAGTTGATTTTTCAGAAAATGAAATTACGAGGAGTCGTTTCAAGTGAAGGAATATGGGTATAAGAGAAGTTTATTGACTGAAGTTCTCCTATAGCCATGGGGATTGGCTAAAGATGTCCACGACCGCTGGACTGAATTGCAAACTGCGACTGGTTGGGGGTAAACGCATTTATTCCACTACGAACCGATTTACATAACTGCCGTGCTGCGTAGTCGCTTTGAGCAGGTATAGCCCGGGGGCCACATGGAGTTTTATTTCCGTTGAGCTGTTTGACACGGTGAACAGTTTCATGACCTGGTCGCCAACCATGTTTGAGATAGAGACCTGCACGGGCTCGTTACAGAGAGATGTAAGGGTCATTGAAAATGCACCATTGCTGGGATCCGGGTAGCAGGTCAAATGAGCGCTGACATTGTCCAAGGGGGATATTCCTGTTACTGCCGGAGCAAACTCCCACCAATCCTGGTAGTAAGTAGAGGTGCTGGGCGAGAACCACCCAGTGCCCATGTATGCTTTTCCTGTGCTTACTGTTGCTGCTATGGCATATGTTCTCGCGGGGAAAGGCGGCGCAGGCAAGGGCGCCCATGTGTTTGCAGCCGGGTCGTAACTGTAAAAGTCGTTATAGCAATTGCCCGCGAAATTGGTGCCGGTGTCGTCAATTCCTGTGCCGCAATAAGCGATGTTACCGAGCACAAATGATACACCACCGGATCTCACAGCGCCGGGAAAGCTTGACTTTTGTATCCATGTATTTGCGGTGGTGTCGTATTCATAGGTGGTGTTAACATCGGTATCATGATACAGACCTGCGGATAGCTTTACGCGGTCTCCGCAGCTAAAGTATCCCTTGCCGCCAACGCTAAAACTGAAAGGTTGCAGCAGGTAACTTGAGTCGTAAGGGATAGCCGCTTTTGGTGTCCATGTATCTGTGGCGGGGTCATACTGCCAGAAGTCGTTTTTCGGGATGAGTGAGAATCCCGCAATATCTATCGTGTCATAACCACCGCCGATGTATGCTTTATTTCCTATGACGAAACAGGATGCCGCGCCTCTTTTGCCGCCTGGGAAGTCAGTTTTTTGTGTCCACGAATCTGTTGCCGGGTTATATTCCCATACATCGCTCATACATACACCCGGGCTTCTGATACCGCCTACTACGTAACCTTTTCCATTTACGGTAAAGCCAACAGATGCTGTGCGGTTATTCAGCGCTAACGGCACGTCTGCTTTTGGTGTCCAGGTATCTGTTGTATGGTCATATTTATAGAAACCGGTGCCGCCGGTATTACCTACATAAATGGTGTCGTTGATCGTAAATGCATAGGCACTTAAACTCTCACCGTTGATGAAGTCCGTTTTTGCGGTCCAGGTTTGTGCGGAAATATTCTGCCCGGCAACGATCAGGATGGCTAACGCCAGACTGGATTTCAGGAGTGTGTTTTTCATAGAAATGCTACAGAGATAGTTAGTCTCTGTTACATAGACGAGGGTAGCTGTGAATGGCTTGGGTAGGGCAGGGGTGATTTTTGGAGGGAGATTGGGGTTAGTTGATCTTTTAATGACCATCACAAAAAAAATTTATCCTTAGTATTTTTTAACTTATTAATAAATTTGGCATTATAATTGCTGATGTGATATTAACTTGTGCATTCACTACACCTCAAAACACACCCCTAATGAACCGTCTTATCTACTTATTATTGGCCATGGCCATTTCTTTTTCGTCATCTGCAACTATTGGACCCATACTCGGAAGTCCCGTTGTCTGCTCCGGCTCGGGTTTCTATTTGAGTGATACCACGGCAGGTGGCTTATGGACCAGTAGCAATACTGCCGTTGTGATTGCAGGCTCGTCTTCGGGCAGTGTATTTGGCGTGGGTGCCGGAACAGCGGTGATCACCTACACAACGGGAGCTGGCTATGTGACCACTACAGTAACGGTCAATCCGGCTCCGGGGCCTATTACCGGTACGCTTGGCTTATGCGCGGGATATACTTCTGCGCTCTCTGATGCAACATCCGGCGGCACATGGAGCAGCAGCGCTACCAGCGTTGCTACCGTTAACCCCGTGTCTGGTGTCGTAGGAGGCATTTCAGCGGGGTATGCTACAATAACGTATATGGTAGGCACATGCTACAATACAGTTTCAGTCACGGTAAGCGGGGGCTCGATCGGCAGTCTTGGCGTACTGGGATGCAACACGGTTGGTATAGGCGATACTATGCCTTTTGGCAGCCCGGGCCCGGGCGTGGGCTATTACACCAGCGATCCCTCTATAGTGAAATACGCGACCTATCCCCGCGCGGGGATAGTCGGTGTCTCCGCAGGTGTTGCCGATATTAATGTTTTCAGTTCCACTGGCTGTCTTCTTGGCTCCGTTCCGGTTACCGTAACACCCACACAAATGGTTTATCCACCCACGGGACGCTACCAGGTCTGTGCCGGCGATACTGCGCAAATGCACGAAATTATACCCGGAGGAATTTGGAGTACTAGTCCGGCCTCCGCTGCCACGATCGATGCTTCAGGGCTTTTCCATGCGATATCGCAATGGCCGGTGTGGGTTACGTACACAGTTGCCGGCGGGCTTCACTGTACTACAGAAGTGGATGTTATCTCGCTTCCCACAATATCCGGTCCTTCCAGCGTATGTGTGGGAGACACAATTTATATCTCCGGAGCCGTTTCTACCTGGTGGTCTGATGTCGTTTTGGGAGGCATATACAGTAATAGTGATACCAGCATTGCAAAATTCATTTGGGCAAGCAACTTTGACGGGCGCTTAAAGGGGATGTCACCAGGTGTAGACACGATAACCTATACAGATGTGGAAGGCCCACGCTGTTCGATAAGTAAAATTATAACTGTTGCCGCAGCTCCCTCAGTAGGTCCGATCACGGGCGCATCAGTTGTCTGTGTTGGTACACCTGCCATATTAACAGACACAACGTTGGGTGGCGTATGGAGCAGCAGTAATGTAGCTATTGCCACAGTTGGAAGTACCGGTGTGACAACCGGAGCCGGTACTGGCACGGCCAGTATAAGCTACTCGGTGACTTATACCTGCGGTGTTGCGCTCGCAACGACAACCGTGACGGTCAATGCGCTACCGGTGGTGGATGGTATTTCCGGAGGGTTAACTATTTGTGCTTTGTCGTCCATATCACTCAGCGATCTGACAGGCGGCGGTACCTGGAGTGTGACCGATGCTGGCATAGCCACGATAGATGGTGGAGGAACTGTGACCGGGGCGTCATCGGGCGTTGATACTGTGAAATATTCTGTTACTAATAGCTGTGGTGTGGCCGATGCGTTAGCCGTTGTTACCGTTAACCCGTTACCCGATGCGGGATCGATCGCAGGTGTGGAAACGGTTTGCGCGCTTTCGACAACGACCTTAACCGACATTGCTGCCGGCGGAACCTGGAGCATCTCGACAGGTATAGCCAGCGTCGGTACATCAGGAACTGTAACGGGTATATCGGAGGGTACAGCCGTTGTTTCTTATTCTGTCACTAACATTTGCGGCGTTGCTGCGGCGACCGCAACTGTGACTGTGAATCCGTTACCGGTTGTGAGCAGCATAAGTGGGCCTTCGGTTGTTTGTGCTTTAGCATCCATGACACTCAGTGATTCGGTAGCCGGTGGCGCATGGAGCAGTTCTGATATGACTATAGCTACGGCAGGCAGTACCGGAGTAATAACCGGTTTGGCTCCAGGGGTAGATACGATCAGGTATACCGTTACGAATGTTTGCGGAGTGGCTGTTTCGGCTGCCACCGTTACCGTTAATCCAGTGCCTGATGCCGGAGCGATAATTGGCGCGATGGAAGTTTGCGTGCTTTCTACAGCCCTCCTAAGTGATATTGCTGCCGGCGGCACCTGGAGCATCTCGACAGGTATAGCCAGCATAGGGACATCGGGAGACGTAACCGGTATAACGGCAGGTACAGGCGAGGTGTCTTATTCGGTCACCAATGTTTGCGGTACAGCCGTGGCAACGGCAATGGTGACGGTCGATCCGTTGCCGGATGCAGGAGTGATAACAGGTGCGGGCGAGGTGTGTGCTACCGCAGCAATAGTGCTCAGCGATGTTGCAACAGGAGGCGAATGGATATCGTCTGCTACGGGAATAGCTATTGTTGCGACATCTGGTGTTGTTACAGGTGTGTCTTCCGGTGCTGCAGAAATCTCTTATTCGGTTACTAACAGCTGCGGAACTGTAGCGGCTGTAATAACGATGACCGTTGACCCGCTGCCGGATGCCGGTGTAGTTTCAGGCGCCGATTCGCTGTGCATATCTGATACGCTGTCACTTGCAGAGACGGTTTCCGGAGGTGTGTGGAGTGCCAGTAACGCGAGCGCATTTGTATCGGGTGGCGGCATAGTGCTGGGCTATACGCCCGGTGCCGATACTATTATCTATAGTGTTACCAATAGTTGCGGTACGGGCAGTGCTGCGAAAGTGATTCATATTTTTGACTGCACGACTACTGGTTTAAACAATGTTCCCGTTTTGGCAAATGAGATAAATATATATCCTAATCCGGCAGGTACCTTTATAACTATAACATCATCTTCTGATCTTGGGAGGATGTTAATAACTGATCTCCTGGGACAAATCGTGCTCCGCTTGCAAACCAACGAAAGGTCCCTGCAGGTCGATGTAACGGTCCTCGCGCCTGGCATTTATTTTGTGCACTCAGCTGGCTCAATGGTGAAAAAGTTCGTTAAGGAATAGCAGGCCAATGTCTTTCCAGTGCGTTTCCTCTCAAGCCATTGCTGTTATAGTTAGCCTGCGGTCCGCATATATTCCGAATTATTAGTAGTTAATTAACGTTACGGTGGTTTTCCAAGGGTTTATTTCCGTACCTTTGCACGCCCGTACGAAAAATATATATTGGTTTTGGGCATGCTTTTTTACAAAAACTTCTGCTTGTTCTCCAGGGACAGAGGTTATTTCAGGGAGAAAATATAAAATTATCGGGCTCCGAGATGGGGCA
>CAINOM010000658.1 GCA_903851455.1 uncultured Bacteroidota bacterium
ACTGAGATAAAAATAATTCGGAAAACTTAACATTGCTAAGCCGTATCTTGCCGCACAAGATAAGTGAGTTATGAACAAGAGCGGGCCAATTATTGTTATTGAAGATGATGTGGAGGACCAGGAGGTGCTGATTGAAATATTCCAGCGGCTCAATTATGAAAACAAGGTCTTTTATTTTGCAGATGGCAACGATGCACTCGAATTCATCAACCAGACCGATATACAGCCTTTTCTCATTCTCTCGGATATTAACATGCCGAAAATAAACGGATTTGAGCTCCGGAATAAGGTTTTTACGAACGATAAGCTGCACACAAAGTGTATCCCTTACCTGTTCTTTACCACAAGTGCAACCAAAAAATCAGTCATTGATGCCTATGCCCTATCTGTACAGGGCTTCTTCATTAAAGCAGGATCTATGCAGGGGCTGGAGAATACCATCAGAAAGATCGTCGAGTACTGGAAGGAATGCATCGCTCCAAGCGAATTCGATTGAATGATGCACCCTATCCGTTACCCTGCGGCACCGCATTCATAGAAAATAGAAGTTATTCCTACTGAGCAGTGTGCGGTTCTGTTTGCCTGTCAACTGATCGCTGCTGTTTGTGTACTTTCCGCTCTTTTTTGTGCATTTTGCGGCTTTTCTTATCCAGCTTGTCTTGCTTTTTAACCTCTTTGGAACGGGTATTGTTAAGCTCACGCTGGCGTTCATCCACCCGCTTTTGCTCCCTGTCCTGCTTCTTTGTCTCTACCTGCGCCTGCGCAGTTGCAGGGAAATAACTTAATCCGATCGCCATGATGGCAATAATCATATACTTTTTCATAACACTTTTGGAAAATAAAATGCGTTGTGCGGTCTCTTCCCGTGTTTTACAACGCTGATGTGGCAGATAGCCTGGCTAGCTGTATGATCAATAGTTTCAATAACCGTGCCAGCGACGCTTATAATATCTTTCAATGCATTTATGTTTCGCCAATTAAAGTATAATTCCTCTGCAGTGGCACGGTATTCATTCTCATTTGCAAACTAAAAATCAATTTCATGCAACAGGAACTGACCCGCAAACGGGTTGAGGTGAAAACGGAGACAAATCTTACCAATAAGATACAGCAGTTAGAAAGGCTTAATCATATCATCGCACACAATTTAAGAGGCTCAATAGCAAATATCAAGATGCTTTCTGAAGTACTGCAGAACAAGAACATCCCTGAAGATTGTGCTGAAAACGCGGATAATGATGCGTTTACCACCAGCGAGGCAATACAGTATATAAACGAAAGCAGTATATCGCTGCTGAGCACGCTGAACACATTGATGGAAGCAACCGATATTCAACTCAACGACAAGATAAAGTACGATGACTGCGATATTAAAGCAATAACAGAACACATAATAGGTCAGTTGCGCGGCTTTATAAAACAAAAGAAAGCTACTATCGAATACGATCTTGCCGTATCTCACATCAGCTATCCCATGCCATATATGGAGAGCATCCTTTACAACTTTATCAATAATGCGCTCAAGTATTGCAAAAAGGATGTCGAATTAAAAATCGTTATTTCCTCGTACATGCTCAACGGTGTGCCGGTGCTGACCGTGAAGGACAACGGTATCGGCATAGACCTGCAGGTGTATGGTCGGAAAATATTTAACCTGTACCAGGTTTTTCATCCGGGTTACGAAAGCAAGGGCGTAGGCCTGTACATTATTAAGACGCAGATAGAATTCCTGGGAGGCACTGTAAGCGTAAGAAGCGCAGTGGATGAAGGGAGTGAGTTTATCGTTGTCTTTGGCTCAGTCGAACCTGCAATTTCCTGACAAAACAACTGAAACCCTCATTTGCTGATAACAAGACGTTTTAATACCGTAGCTCCGCCGGCGGAAACACGCACAAGATAGACACCGCTCGACAGTTGACCATCCAGGCAGATGTGATATCTTAACGATCCGTTTTGCAGCTCAGCAACATTGCTGTAAACCGTTTTGCCCAGCATATCGGTTATTTCTATCCGCGCTTCCCCCGTTCCGGTAGCAAATAAGCCGTTGATAGTAAACATGCCATTAGTGGGGTTTGGAATAAGCTTCACATCAGCATAGCCACGCGAAAGGTTTTGCATACCCGTAGTATGCAGCGTATCCGTGATCACCACATGCGCGCTCGCGGGAAGGCCACCACAAAAATTCACACTGGTCACCACGCAGGTCACCGTATCATGATTGGCAAAAGTGCTGCTCACAAAAGTATCAGAAGTAGCGCCCGGCACAGGTGCGCCGTTGATCTCCCATTGGTAATTAAGTAGCGTTCCACCGTTCACTACAACTGCAGCAAGCGTATCGCTCTCCCATGCTCCAATCGTGGTTCCCGGGTGTGCTGTAACGGTAACGGTAGGTACCAGCAATGGCAATACCGTAAGATTTATATTATTGGTGCTGTATGCAGAATCGGTAACGAGGCACTGATAGTCGCTGTATAGCACACAAAGTATATTGTCGCCATTGGCGGGCAAGTAGCTGTAAGAAGGCGATATAGTTGCCGTGATACCGTTCTTTATCCACCGGTAAGTTGGCGAAGGCCCGCCATAAATGGGAGCAGGAATAAGTGTGACGGGAATGAATTCGCATACTGAATCTCCGGGCGCAACCGAAAGGCTTACAGACGGTGTTTGTTTAGGAATGGTAACAACAGTAGAAGACGCATCTGCTGTGGACGGAATGGCACAGACAGCATCACTGTATAGCGTCACTGATACTACATCACCGGTTATAGGTACATAGCTGAATGTGTCGCTAAGAGTAGCGCCACCCATAGCCGTTCCGTTCACATACCATTGGTATTCCGGTGTTGCGCCACCATTTATTGTGATGGCCGTAAACGTGGCGCTGGCCAGTATGCATATGGTATCCTGCGTTGGCGAATAGATACTCACCGACGGTATGTTCAGCGGTGTAATACCTATGGACGCAATCCCGGACATCTGCTTGGTGCAGCCCGTAGTGATATTGACCGCGATGATGGTGTGCACACCCGGTGTGGCATATGGTCCGTAAAACAACGCACTGCCTGTGCCATGCAGCGAATCGACAAAGGCTGTATCATCGCGGTATAGCTTGTAATTGATGCCGACATCTGAACCGTTAAGGCCAATGGTAGCGCCCGCAGTGCCGGCACAATAAATACCGCCGCCGAAAACATAGTAGTTGGGCGGCAATGGGTTAACCACAAGATTGATCTTCCGGCTGCAGCCATTAGCGAGCATGTAGGTGATAATGGTATTGCCTGATGCCACACCAAAAGCATTGCCGCTACTGATCGTTGCTACCGTAGTGTTACTGCTCGACCATGTGCCCCCGGCCGTACCATCGCTCAGTATAACTGTAGACCCAACACAAACTGCCGTATCGCCGGTAATGGGCAGCAGCGCATTTATTACCAGCAGTCTCGTCACAAAACAAGAGGGAGAAAGCGCATAAGTGATTACAGCAGTGCCTCCGGAAACCCCGGTAACCACACCGGTAGATGGTTCAATGGTGGCCCTCGTCACATCACTGCTCGTCCAGGTGCCGCCACTTGTAGAATCAGTCAGCTGTATCTCGGCCCCTGCACATACAGTATCCTGCCCGGTTATTGGAGCTATCGTAGGGCAAGGTGTTAATTGCGCCCGCAATTCGGATATACCACCGAGAAGAAGAAATGTAATGACAAAAAGTACGAACTTTCTCATACTGCTATATTCCGGAAGCGATAGCGTTCCTTCGCAAATTTACGGGTTTACCCAGTCTCAGCAGCTGTTTCCGCGAGTGATACCGTCCCATTTAACAAAACGAAAAGTTTTTTTTGAATATATACAACTGCTACCTTAACTTTATGAGTAAAAATACAGCATATGAAACCCCGAATGCTCAATCGGCTTGTATTTATTTCCAAATCTATGCTCTGGTCTTTGCTGCTCTATGCGGCCTTTATGGTGGTATGCAACTGGGATGATGTGAGCAATAAGGTACGGGGCATTAATCCGATCACTGTTGTAAATAACATTGCCACGCAACCCAGTGCGGCAAACACGCCTGCCGTTGTTCATCCCGGTGTTTCCCATACCACCGGACTTATCAAGGGAATTATCCGCTTGGTTAGTTCATTTCATGCTACCGCAAGTATATTGCTTGATTAACGGCGTATAAGGCTTTTTTTCACCGCAACTCAATGATCTTTGAGACAGGCATTAATCAAGGTGCCTCCATGCCATCCGCAACGCCACATCATCACCTTTTTTGCAACGCACTAATGCTGCATATACTCCCCGCTGCTCATCAAAGTCAGCGCCCTCAATGAAGCTGGTTTTAAATTCATCGGCAGCAGGTTCCCCGAAAAGGTAATTCTTTGTAACCTCCTTCTTCCGGTTTATTTTATAGTAGCAGGTATTCGTCTGGTCAAAAGAGTAAACTGTATCGCCTACATGCGAGATGCTGTTGTTGAAATTTTTATTGACGTCATTGTAAATGAAATAGAAGTCTTTGTCCTTATAGTAGGTGTTCATAGAAACGAACTGGCGGTTATAGACAGATTCAGGATCTTCGTTAAACAACATTTGTTGCTGCCACCTTTTTGATACGTTCAGTGGATTATAATATCGCGTCATACTCGTTTGAAACTGAGCTTTAGGAAGCACTATCCCCCATATTTCGTTGCCATCATCATCGAATTGGGTAATTCCGATATTCCCGATGTAACTGTTACGGCCATATGCCGGATCATCATCTAAATTTCTTTGCTGGAAACAGTATTCGGAAACTAACGTAGAAAGCCCATTTTCATTAGTAAATAATTTTGCCGGTAGACCGACATAGAAATTTGCGCTGTTCGTATTTTCCGTTACATACTTATTAGCAAGCTCGTTTTTTATTTGTTTGTAGGCAAGAGCCATAGTTGCTTCATCTAATTTAAAAAATAGATTTGCCATGTTGGCGCCGGGCTGATAAGCCAGTCCGAAACTATATACATACTGCTTGTAACTCAACAACAATATATTTAACGATTGTGCAAACGGGTTGTAAGCATAATTCGTATAGAATGGATATACATCTGCTGTCACGTTGACCATTTGCATTTTTGCGATGTTGCTACCGTTTGGAATAAAATAAACTGCCAAATACTGATCTTGTATTTCACCTGTGCCGTCAGCTTTTAGTTTCGATAAAGTCAGAGATATGCTTATACCATTGGCCTGAATATCGGCACCGGCTACTCTTACGTAGTCATAATTCTTACGATCGACTTCCAGAGTTACTTCCCGTATTTTCTCGTGCCTGCTATTGTAATATCCGACCACCGCATTGCACTCCTCCAAAACATGATTGTCATAAAAAAGAAACAGCGCATACCCACTATCAGTTCTGTTTTTTATTACAAGAGACTCGGTTTGTTTATTCTGGCTTTTGGATTCCACTATTAATGCCTCTTCTATCAAACTCCCGTCCTTCGAATTAAATCGCAACCGTACCAACCCTACTTTACTTAAGTGTTCCTGCTCCATAAACAAAACACCTTCGTCATTTATATCGTACAAACCCTTAAAAACCGCCACTTTGAGTTTGTATAGGTCTAAAATTCTGCACAAATGCTCTTTGCTTGCTGTTTCCCTACGAAGACTGTCGAATACTTTTACCACAAGCGGTTTGTGAGGCTCAAGGTGAAATAGCATGGTACTGCCGTTTTTCAGGCAAAGCACTTTAGTCACACCCGTCTGGTTCAGTTCCACCGGTTGGCTGAAATCAGATCTTTTTTCCTGGCCATGGCAGGCAGTGGACAATAAAAGGGCGAAAAGAATAGCTAATTGTCTAAAAAACATAGGTTTTTGCATTATCACCAGTAGCAATAATACAAAAACCTAATAAAAACACATCGGTAATAATAAATAATCGAACTCCTTACGACTG
>CAINOM010000659.1 GCA_903851455.1 uncultured Bacteroidota bacterium
GCGGAAATATAGAACCTCACTAAATCCTAATCAGGACCTGCTGGTGTGGGTGAAATGAAAATTGAACAAATACGCTATCTCTACGGTTTCTATAAAGTTAATCATTTACTTGTTAAGAAGAACAAAATGTTGTAAATAGGCCTCTTTGAGCGTGTAAACATATAGCTTTAGTGTATGGGCGCTTTACCTATCTTTGAACAGATAAGAACACCTTGATGCGCAGCCTTCTTGTTTGCCTTTTTTCTCTTATTGCTTCTTGTTGCCAGTTGAGTGCGCAGGTATTTCCCAAGGAGGGTAGTGCGCTCTGCTACCGCTTGATAGGCTTTTCGTTTCCTGCCGAAGCCGGCGCCACTCAATATAAGATCGAAGTAGCAACGGGCGCTTATGCTACTGTGACTGAATTTGAAAAGAAGGTCAGCTCAACTATGCCTTCCAAATCAAACAGATTGATCGCAGAAGTTTCATCCTTCGGAAGCCACTACACGTGGCGGACAGTTTCGTATGTAAATGGAAAAGTCAAAGCAAAGAGCGATCTACATCATTTCAGCACCATGATCGTGCCGGACGTTGATGCTAAGGTTACCCGGCTAAGCATAACGAAGGGGGCGGAAAAATATAAGGATGCCTATGTGTTTGTTGATGAGACGAGAGCACTCTATGACATGAAGGGCAGGTCCGTTTGGTTTCTTCCATGGGCCAAGGGTGCAAGCCAGACTACCGATCCGCGGGATATTCAAATTACCCCGCAGGGAACCATCACGTTTCTGCAGGAATGCCAGCCCCACGAGGTTAATTACAATGGTGAGCCGGTATGGCAATACAAAGGTCATATAACAAGCAGTACGCTGGATACCTTTCATCACGAATTTGTGCGCCTGAATAATGGCCATTATATGGGAATGGTGCTGGACAATGTGTTCTTAAAACGGCCGTTGTTCAAAGATGAAATTGCGCGCAACCGGGCTGACACAGAAAAGTTTTACCAGGATATTCAATACAATAAGATCGTAGAGCTTAATGAAAAAGGCGAGGTGGTGTGGCAATGGAACGGCCTGGACTATATAGAGCATTCCGACCTGGCATTTACCGCAAATTCCGATCTCCCGAATTCCGACCTGAATTTCCATCAAAACGCTTTTTATTTTGATGAAGCTAAGAAGACCATATTGCTGAGTTTCAGAGATGTGTGGCGTGTGCTAAAGATCGGTTACCCCGAAGGGAACGTGATCAACACCTACGGGCCAGTATATCATCAGAATGATTCAGTGCTGGAAAGCGGGCCGTTCTGCTACCAGCACGGTTGTAAACTATCGCGAACGGGAGACCTGTACTTGTTCAACAACAATCAGTGCGGTACACCTCCCGTGCCAACAATTATGGTGCTGCGGGAGACTAAACCCGGCAGCAATGCTTTGAAGAAAATATGGGAATATAAATGCACGATCGACGACCCTCAAATTGCATCTATGAAAAACCTGAAATTTATTTCGGGAGGAAATGTGCTGGAGCTGGCAGACGGGTCTATGTTTGTATCTATGGGAGCGCCGTATTGTAAGTTGTTTATTGTCGGCTACGATAAAAAAATCCTTTGGAGCGCCATACCGGAAAGATACGAGGCTCAAACCGGGAAATGGCAAGCCGTAAACGTGCTGTACCGCGCCAGTATCATTACCAACCGGAAAGACCTGGAAAACCTGATCTGGAATTCAGAGAAGGGGTAGGCTGGGGTTGTGGTAGTGTATTTTGGTATAGATTTGTCACCGCATCACACAGCATATGTATAAGCTTGTCGTTTTTTTATTTCTGCTTTCGGGCTGGTATCAGCAGCTCGGGGCACAGGTATTTCCTAAAGAGGGGAGCAGGCTATGCTACAGGCTGATAGGATTTTCGTTTCCTGCCGATGCCGGCGCAACCGCATATAAGATCGAGATCGCCACCGGCCAGTTTGAAACAACCGAAGATTTCGAGAAGAGCATTACCCGGTCGGCATCCGGAAAAACGAACAAGATCATCGCGGAGGTGCCTTCCTTCGGCGCGCAATACACCTGGCGGGTCGTGTCAACGGTCAATGGCCACACACTCAAAAAAGGGGCACTGAATCACTTTGGCACCAAGATCACTCCTGACGTTGACAGCAGTGTAACCCGCCTTCGGATAATAAACAGCGCCGAAAAATATAGGGATGCCTATGTATTCATAGATGGTGCACGCGCGCTCTACGATATGAATGGAAGGCCGGTATGGTTTCTGCCGGGTACGGACATTAAAGCAAACCAGAAGGCGTATCCCCGCGACCTGAAACCTACACCACAGGGGACAATAACCTTTCTGACAAATGGCGACGCCTACGAGATCACTTACGGCGGAGACATTGTCTGGCGGACCCAGGTGGTCAATCAAAGTGTAAAGCATTTCCACCATGAATTTACCCGGTTTCAAAATGGCGCTTACATGGGTATGTTGTCAGAGTTATCGGATAATAACTTTTTGAAGCTGCCGTCATTTAAAGACAGTGTAGCCCGCAATGCCCGCGATAGCGCAAGGTTTTACCGGAAAGCGTGGATCAATAGCCTGGTGGAGTATGACCCGAAGGGAAACATAACCTGGCGCTGGGATGGCTACCGTTATCTGCTGAAGTCTGACTTATTTGCAGAGGGAAATGCAGATAGCTTATTTGATCTGAATGACCTCCATGAAAACGCTTTTTTCTTTGATCAGAAAAATAAAGTTATTTATCTGAGTTTCAGGAACATCAGCAGGGTCATTAAAATAAAATATCCGGAGGGTACTATACTGAACGCCTATGGTACGAAGTATGCAACCGGTGTGCGGGATATGAGTAACAACCTTTTTTGCGGACAACATAGCTGCCGGGTTTCAAAGAAAAACAATTTGTACCTCTTCAATAACAACACCTGCGGTCCCACTCATGTGCCGACCGTTGAAGTCTTTGAGCAACCAGCGCCTGGGAAAAATGAGCTGAAGAAGATATGGGAATACCAATGCACAGTAGAGGATAA
>CAINOM010000660.1 GCA_903851455.1 uncultured Bacteroidota bacterium
AGTATAGTGTCGGGCGCGAGCCAACCACCCCAGACCTGCGCCAGCGCAGGTCATCCCCTCCTAAAAACAGGAGGGGAGGTGTTACGTGCTCACATTTTTACTTTTTTATACACATGGAAATATGATCAGCGTCGGTCTTGCTAAGAAAATAAATATCATTTGCCTGCTTATGGCAATAGCTGCGGTATTGGTGCTGCCACGTAGCAAAGAGGTGTGGTATGACGAGACGGTATCTATGCTTTGCAGCAAGGGCATTAGTCACGACTCCCCTACCCTTTTTGCCAATACAACGACGGTTAGCTCTGCTACTCTGGAGCAAATGAACACGTTAAAGAATGTATACAAAGCGACGGTGCTGGATAACGGCAACAGCCTTGTGTATAATGTGAAGCTGCACTACTTCACCTTGCTGTTTGGTAACAGCATTGAGATGTATATGCTGTTCTCAAAGCTGTGCGCTATTGTGGCGCTGCTGGCGTTTTTCTGGCTGTGCCGGCTGGTGTTCAAGGATAGTATTTTCACGAGCGTGGCAATAGCGCTGCTGGCGACTGATCTCACCTTTATTGGGATGAGCCACGAGATACGGGCGTATGAGCTGGGCACCTGTTTTGTGACGCTTGCAGCTGTTTTCTTTTACAAGTTCATGTATGAGGAGGAGAAGCCGTTCTATCTTTTCCTGCTGGGTATCTTCTCGGTGGGTGCTGTGCTCTCGCATTTCCTGAGTGTGTATGTGATATTGGTGTTCCTGGGGTACCTTGTGGTGAGTAAGAAAGCGAGGTTATTTGGGCCAAAGAACCTTGCTGCCATGGCGGTGCCCGTGGCGCTTGTTGGCGTATATCTTTGGTTTGCGTTTGTGGGCCTGGAGTATATGAGCCATGAGAACGATAAATTTCATGATAAAGCTGCCAGTGTGCCTTTCAGTGCCATGCATGTACTCTACCGGAGCGTGGCCATGGGGGCTATGGATTTTAAAGCCGTGTTCCCCGTATTTGGAGAGCGGAAAGTAGAGGTGATATTTTCTTTTCTGCTCGTGGTGGGTCTGTACATCATCACACTGGTATCTGCCAGCAACAAAGAGGAGAAGCGAAATCTTAACTTAATGTTCATACTGGGGGCAAGCGGAAGTTTGTTCCTTGCGGCGCTGTGTTTTAAATCGCAGCACTATACGGCACTGTATAACCGGTACCATTCTTTTTGCGTACCATTTGCCAGCCTGTTCACCGCATATGCCTTGTACCTGTTATTTAAGTCGCCACACCTAAGTAAGGTTATAAAAGTGGGAATGCTTGTGGTATTCCTGGTACCGTCGTGTGCCTTGTTCGCCGTCGCTGCACGGAAAAAAAGCACAAATGCTGAATACAACCATGTTGCTGTAGCACAGGAGATAGTGCGGGACCATGTAGATAAAGTAGAGATACCTACGTGGGATGACGCCTTCCTGCTACAGTCGGTTTTACCCAATGGTTATAAAATAGATTGTGTACTTAACGTTGCTTCGCCTTATTTTACACTCTATAAGGCTGGCGTTGCGGCGCAGGAGCCATTGATCAGAAAAAATTAGTGAAGCATTTACGATGAAGAAAGTTATAATTTTTTTGGGTACGCGCCCGGAGGCCATTAAGCTGGCGCCCGTTGCGGAGGCATTGAGGAACAACAAACATTTTGAGACACTGGTGTGCAGCACCGGTCAGCATAAAGAGATGCTGCAGCAGGTGGTGGACTTTTTTAAGATACCTGTTCACTTTACGCTGGATGTAATGGAGCCCAACCAGCAACTGGCTGGCCTTACTGCCAAATTGCTGACCAGGATAAATGACCTGCTGGTTGTAGAGAAGCCTGATTTTATAATCGTGCAGGGCGATACCACGACTACATTTGCGGCATCGCTGGCGGCGTTTTATAACAAGGTAAAAGTGCTGCATGTAGAGGCTGGACTGCGAACCTTCAACAAATTTTCGCCGTTCCCCGAAGAGATAAACAGGGTGATGACCACGAGGTTGGCCGACTTTCATTATCCGCCTACGGAGCAGTCGCGCAAGAACCTGCTGGATGAGGGCGTGAGTGATGATAAGATACTGGTGACCGGCAATACCGTGATCGATGCGCTGTTCCTGGGATTGAAGAAAATAGAGAACAGTACGCCGGCGGGCATAACGGCCCTGGGCCTTGATAAAGTAAAGAACTTCATACTAGTGACCATGCACCGCCGCGAAAATCATGGTGCGGGCATTAAGAACATATGCAATGCGCTGAAGCGTGTGGCGGAAGACGCGAATACACCGGTGATACTGCCTGTGCATCTAAACCCCAATGTAAAGGACGATGTGCATGAGATCCTGGGCGGACATGCGCTGGTTCATCTTACACCGCCTTTTGCTTATCCTGAGTTTTTGTGGTTGCTGGATAACTCACGCCTTATAATGACCGATAGCGGCGGCGTGCAGGAAGAAGCACCGTCTCTTGGCAAACCTGTATTACTGCTACGCGACACCACAGAGCGCCCCGAAGCAATGGAAGCAGGCACTGTAATAATGGTGGCCAGTGATCCTGAGCTGATCTATAAAGAAGCGATGAACCTACTCACCAACCAGGAAGCTTATGATGCCATGGCTATGAAGCTAAACCCATATGGGGATGGACAGGCGGCGGATAGGATCGTGGAGTCGATGATGAGTTTGTGACCGCGAAATAATTTTGGCTAAAGCCGCATTTTGTCTCCATATTATTCCCCGGCCTAAAGGCCGGGGCTATTTTTTTAGAGGCTTTTGGGGGCTTTTTTGGAAACA
>CAINOM010000661.1 GCA_903851455.1 uncultured Bacteroidota bacterium
GATTTTTGATGGGGCATGCTTCGGTGGTTTGTATACCTACAGATTTTCCGCTGATCAAATACATTGAGCATTTGTTCCAGTTTACTGCACATGAAAGCTGCGGCAAATGTTTCCCGTGCAGACTAGGTTCTACAAGGGGATACGAAATGGTAGGCAAGGCATTGACCTCCGACTATAAAATGGACCGTGAATTATTCACAGATCTCATTACCACAATGGAGATAGGATCTTTGTGCGCACTGGGTGGCGGCTTACCGCTGCCTATCCGGAATGCATTGCAATATTTTGATAACGAATTAGGACAGTATTTCTCATAAAAGAAGCAGCATGAGCAAGCAATATTATGTAGAAAGTAAGCCCGGTGGCGGGCAGGGTGGCAAAGAGCCGGTGCAGACTACAGGTAAGGTAGCCTATATAGACGACCAGCCTTATGAGATCAAGGAAGGAGATACCATTCTCGCATTGATGCGCAGGCATTTCGGGCAGAAGTCTGTGCCCACGCTTTGCGATGCGCCCAATCTCGATCCGTTCGGATCATGCCGTGTGTGCAGTGTGGATGTAGCGTTAACGAAGGGCGGCCCGGTGAAGACGATGGCTTCCTGCCACACTCCTGTTACAGCAGGTACCTATATCTATCCGGAATCAGATAGAGTACAGAAGCTGAGAAAGAATATTGTGGAGCTGGTGCTTACTGATCATCCATTGGATTGCCTTACCTGCGAGGTTAACAATAATTGTGAACTTCAGGAAGTTGCAGCAAGAGTGGGTATACGCGATGTGCGCTATCCCGAAGGAAAGAACCATCTGGACCGCAAGAAAGACCACAGTCATGCCTATATGACCTCTGATTTTTCGAAGTGCATCAATTGTTTCCGTTGCGTGCGCGCATGCGATGAGGTGCAGGGCCAATTCGTGCTGAGCATGGGTGGAAGGGGCTTCGACAGCCATATCATCAAGAGCATGGAGGTGAATTTTGAACAGTCGGATTGTGTGAGCTGCGGCGCATGTGCGCAGGCTTGCCCTACATCGGCCATCTCCGATATTTTTGAATCAAAATCGATACAGGTAGATGAAAAGGTGCGCACGGTTTGTACTTACTGTGGTGTGGGCTGTAATCTGGAAGTGGCTGTGAAAGGCGGTAAGATAAAATCAATACAGGCTCCCTATACTGCAGATACTAACCAGGGCCATACCTGCCTGAAGGGACGCTATGCATTTGCATTCTATAATCACAAAGACAGGTTACGTACTCCCCTTATCAAGAAAAACGGTGAATTTGTAGAAGCTACATGGGATGAGGCCTATGACCACATCGCCAGTAAGCTCACAGAGATAAAAAATAAGTACGGAGGCGATGCAATAGCAGGTATCTCTTCGTCGCGTGGTACCAATGAGGAGAACTACCTCATGCAGAAATTCATTCGTGCCGTAATGGGGACTAACAATATCGATTGTTGTGCGCGTGTGTGCCATTCGCCTACCGCTATAGGCATGCAGCGTACATTTGGTACCGGTGCAGCAACTAATTCTATAAGAGACCTGAAGCTTACGGATTGTATTCTTGTAATTGGCGCTAATCCAACAGATGGTCACCCGGTAACAGGAGCCAAACTGAAGCAGGTGGCGCTGAGCGGCAGAACGAGCATCGTTATCGACCCACGCCGCACAGAGCTGGCCAGGTACGCTACCTACCATCTGCAGCTACGCCCCGGCACTAACATGGCGCTGCTGAACATGATGTTGTACTACATCATTTCGGAAGGCATGGAGGATAAGGATTTCATTGCACAGCGCACCGAAGGGTACGAAGAATTTAAGAAAGAAGTACTTGCCAATAACGTAGACGAACTGGAAGCCATCTGTGGTGTGGATAAGAAGCTGGTGCGCGATGCAGCAATTGCTTATGCAAGCGCTCCTAATGCTATGGAGTTTCATGGATTGGGTGTGACCGAGCATTCACAGGGTACGTTTACCATCATGCTGATCTCGAGTCTCGCTATGATCACCGGCAACATAGGCAGGCCTGGTGTAGGTGTGAACCCGCTGCGCGGCCAGAACAATGTACAAGGCTCAGCCGATATGGGCTGCCAGCCATACCAGGGTGCCGGATACTTCGATGTATCAGACCCTGTTTACCACAAGAAATACGAGGACTTCTACAATGCCAAGCTGCCCAACTATGCCGGCCTCAAAATACCACAGATGTATGATGCCATGCTGAGTGGCAAGATGAAAGCGATGTGGGTAATAGGTGAAGATATGGCCCAGACAGATCCTAACACGCACCATGTTGTAAATGCATTAAGCCAACTGGAACTGTTCGTTGTTCAGGAGCTGTTCATGACAGAGACGGCGAAACTCGCTACGGTGATACTTCCTGCTTCGTCATTCCTCGAAAAGAGCGGGACTTTCACCAATGGTGAAAGAAGGATACAAAGAGTAAATGCAGTGGTTGCGCCAATAGCTGGAACAAAATCAGATGGCCAGATAATGGTTGATATTATGAACCGTATGGGCTACCCGCAACCGGACTACAACCCTGATTGGGTGCTCGAAGAAATATCGAGGATCGTGCCATTCTTTGAAGGTGTGAAGTGGGACGAACTGGGCAGTGATGGCAAGCAGTGGCCCGTGGCAAAGGATGGTAAGGATACGCAGATACTGCATACCGAGACGTTCAAGAGAGGTAAGGGTAAGTTCGTGCACAATAATTATAAGAAATCAGAAGAGTTGGTCAGGAATGAAAAGGAGTATCCTTACATCATTACTACCAACAGGGAACTGGAGCACTATAACTGCGGCGCCATGACAAGGCGAACGAATAATGCGCTCATCGTAACGGATGACGTACTGATGATCAATCCAGTGGATGCAGCAAAGCACCTGATCAATGAAGGGGATATGGTGTGTGTGGAATCTCCGCGCGGCAAGGTTGATGTAAAAGCAAGGATAACAGATGAAGTTAAACCCGGCATACTGAGCAGTACCTTCCACTTCCCGGATGTAATGATGAACAATATTACTTCCAGTGTTTCCGACTCTGAGGCGATGTGCCCCGAATTCAAAGTCGTGGCCTGCAATATCAGGAAGAGCAAGGGTGAGTATAAGAAGAAAGCAATGACCAGGGGCTGATATCCTTAGGGTTAATTAAAGTTAAACCTCACACAAAGAGCCGCGCAAGCGGCTACTTTTGTTTTAGATGCTAATCTCAATCAAGACTTACACCTTTCGTGCGCCGCTTGTGCTGGCTATTTTTCTTTTCTCTTTTTTGCGTGGCTCGGCCCAACAAGCTGTTACCGGTACAGTGAAAGACGCCACAGGAAATGTAGCCGGCGCTACGGTATCATTACTGAACGCCCGCGACTCATCGTGGATAAGATCTGTTCCTGCGGATGGCAATGGCATGTTTACAATACCCGCTACAGTTGCGGGAGACTATATCGTCAGCGTTACTGCGATAGGATATAAGTCGACAATGCAGACTTTTAGCGTCAAAGAGAGTAGTAATCACACGCTAACATTTGTACTCGAAAAAGAGGAAACGGGCATGAAAGAAGTAACGGTTACCGGCAGGAGGCCATTTATAGAAATGAGCACTGGCAAAGTGACGGTAAACGTAGACGGATCTCCAAGCGCTACCGGTATGAATGCGCTGGACCTGATGCGCAGGATGCCCGGACTTACCGTAGATCAGAACGGCAATATATCTATGCAAGGTAAACAAGGTGTGCTTGTATTGATCGACGACAAGCCGACCTATCTATCGCCCGAGCAACTGGCGGACTACCTGAAGACCATACCTGCAGATGAAGTGATGCAGGTGGAACTGATGACCCAACCACCAGCAAAATATGACGCTGCTGGAAATGCAGGTATAGTGAATATAAAAAGAAAACGGATCAGGAAAAGCGGCTGGACCGGTATTGCAACGCTAACTGCAGGCGAAGGCGTTTATCCATATGGACTAGGCACAGCGCTCATCAATTTTAAAAGAAACAAGCTAAACCTCTCTCTGAGCGCAGATGAGCATAGAGCCACCGGCTTCGCAGACTGGAAGGAAGATCAGCGAATGACCGACCCCCAAACGGGAGCGTTAATGAGCCTGGCAAACATGCATTCTTCATCGTTAGAGCATTTCAGCATAGCCAGTGCGCGGCTCACGGCCGACTATGACATTAATGATAAGGCCAGCATAGGCGCCAGTCTGAAGGGAGGGTATCACACAAACTCTTTTGCAGATAATGTGTACGCAAGTACATTGAACGTCCCGGCAAATACCACGACCTACAATACTATTTACAGCCCCGAAGGGTTTATCAGGAAAGACCTTTATGCGAATGCTTACTATTCTTACAAGATCAACAAAGCACGGAGCATAAACTTTAATGCAGACTACATATCGTATCTCAACAGCCCATACCAGCAGATAAACAGTGTAAATTATGATGCACAAATGTACCAGCTTGCAAACCCGTTATTGCTGCATAGCCATCAGCCAACGCTCATAAATGTGTACAGCCTTAAAGGCGACTATACAGATACGCTGGGAGACGGAACAAAGCTGGAAGCTGGCTTTAAAAGCAGTATTGTGAACACGGACAACAATGCGCAATTCAGTATTTATCAGAACAACGCCTGGATAACAGATACAACGCGGACCAACCGGTTTGCCTACAAAGAGAACATTAATGCACTATACATAGACGCAGATAAAACGATAAATGATAAGTGGGAAGTGAAACTTGGCCTGCGCGCGGAAAACACCAATGCGCAGGGCAAACAGCAGGTGCACGATCAGCTGTTCACAAAAGGATACGTTTCCCTGTTTCCGACAGCATACATTTCTTACAAAGCAGACAGCAACAACCAGTTTGAGCTTAACTACGGGAGGCGTATAGACAGGCCGAATTATCAATCGCTCAACCCTTTTATTTTTTATTCGTTCCAGTACAATTATTCGGTAGGCAATCCTTACCTCCAGCCACAATTTACGAACAGCATAGAACTGAAGCACAGCTATAAGAATATGATCATCACTACGCTGGCCGTTTCAAACACCACAGGTGAGATCACCGATGTGCTGGTAGCGGATAATACTGCCGGCGTAGTGCACACAACGCAGGACAATACGGGGATCAACAAAACAGTTAGCCTCTCTGTCCTTTTCAACAAAGACCTGTATAAGTGGTGGTCAATGAATGCAGCGGGGTCGGTATTCTATATGAATTACAGTGGCGTATTGAACACGTCCAATATCACTAACGAAGGGGCCGGATACGTGGTCAGCCTCACTAACCAGTTTAATTTTCAAAAAGACTGGAAAGCAGAGCTCGTAGGATATTATGTAGGAAGGTATGTGCAGTCTGTTATTGCAACCGTATTGCCCACCGCATTTATCAGCCTTGGTGTAAGTAAGAAGATATCAAAAGCATCAGCTATAAAAATGTCGGTTGAAGACCCATTCTATTTTTCATGGGCGCGGCAGCAAAATGCGCTACCGGGGCTGTATACAAGCACCACCTTCCGTTACAGTACACGGTCGGTATCACTGGCATATACCTATAATTTTGGCAGTGGGGCGAGAGGCAGGGACGTCAGCAGGCCCGATGAGGCGGGTCGTATAAAGTAGGCAAGGGGATATTATTTTCCATTGCACCAAAGATTCGAACTCGGTAATACGTCTTTATTATAAAGACATCTTTATGAAGGCGATCATTACGTTGTTATTTATTGCGCTTACCGCGCATTGTGCTGCCCAGGGGATTTCAGGACGGATATTTGATGAGAAAAAGGAACCTCTTGTTAACGCAATAGTCCAGGTATATTCGTCAGGAGGATTGCTGAGGGGTGTGAATGCAACTGATTATGATGGCTACTACCTGGTGAAGCCGTTGGAGCGGGGCTATTATAAAGTTGTAGTGATATTGAATGGCTATGACACAAGTATGATGACTGGCATTATTGTACAGAACAGCCAAATGACAATTCAAAAATTTGATCTGAAAAAAAGCCAGGGCAAGGCAAAAAGGAGCACGAATGTGTATAGAAAGCCATTGGTAAAGCAGGATGACAGTATAGCTTTCGGCACCTCAGAAGTTCCTGAACTGATTGCGCCAAATCCCGGGGTTTATCAATCGCAAAGGGGACGTTATGTTAACATCGCCTGTTGCAGATGCTCCGGTATCGTGTATGTCATTGACGGTGTGCAAATTCAGCCGGTGGATTTGAGATCGACAAATCTTAAAAATAGTATGGAGTGGAATGAGCGCCTCGAACGCGCATCAACCGGCTATACATTCACGCGGGACCAGCTGGCCGTGATGCCCCTGGACGATGTACGTGATGTAGTAAGCCTCCTACCGGGTATATACCAGGCAAGAAGAGGGGCCGGCCTGAGTATTTTTGGTGCGAGGTACGGAGGTACTCAGTATGTTGTAGATGGCATACGTCAATAGGCAAAACGCATATGCGGCGCAATAATCCGTAATTTTGTGCGTTATATATGGCCCGATGCTGAAGTATCTATCCATACTATTGTTGTGCGTTTCCCTGCCAGCGCATGCCCAAAACCTCATTACCAATCCCGGTTTTGAGAAAAAATACAAATGCCCGACCGGCAGGAGCGAAGTTGCGTACTTGCCCATTTACTATGGTTTCCCTACCGTGCTGGATTGGGTGAGTCCAACCAACAGCAGCCCCGACTATTTCAATGAATGCGCTACGAGCGCAGAAGTACGGGTGCCGGAGCTGTCGCTGGATGGTTTTCACAAACCACACAATGGCGAAGCTTATGCAGGTATTGCCATGTTTGCTGGCTCCATACTACATAATACCTCAGACTACTGGGGAGAGTACCTGGAGACGAAGCTTTCCGCACCCATGCAGGCCGGGCATTCTTACTTTGTGAGTTATTATGTATGCCTCACTAATCATTCAAGGGGATCCTACAATATCATTTCTATAGACAGCATAGGCGCCCGCCTGACCGTAAATATGATCGATACCCTTTGCCAGATGCCCATGTTTTTTATCTACGGTCCGCCCGATATCACGACCCCACCGGGCCTTTTCATCACCGACACTGCTAACTGGACATTGGTGTCGGGCGTATATCATGCATCGGGTGGGGAGCAGTGGCTGACCATAGGCCGGTTTTTTTCCAGTACCATCAATTACCAGCTGTTGTATTCGCCGGTGAATGACGTTAACGCCATACACTGCATATGTTATATGCTGGTAGATGATGTGTGTGTTACCGATATTGAAAACCCTGAGACTACCGATACCATTATTTATACCCCACAGTTCCCCATTACGATAGGCGGTGGCAGGCCGCAGGGCAAGTATGAATGGTATAACGGCGATACAGCCATGCAAACAAGTATCCAGGGCCCTGGCACATACACACGTCAGCGCTGGAGCGGCTGTAGCTACACTATAGACACCTTTAAAGTGGCCGAAATGTCGGTGACAGATTGTGTGTGGCTGCCGTCTGCATTCACGCCAAATGGTGACGGGCTGAATGACCTCTTCGGGCCCGGCAATATATACTGCCATCCCGACCTGAAGGATTTCAGTTTTAGCATTTATAACCGCTGGGGGCAGATGGTTTTCCAGACAGTGAACCCGGGCGTTAAATGGAATGGCATGTTCAACGGCATGCCACAGGAGATGGGCGTGTATTATTACACCCTGCGCTACTCCTATAGCGGGGCCTTTTCGGGACTCAATTCGCCGCCCGGCGCGCAAACATTTGTGAATGGGAATGTTACCCTGGTGCGATGACTATTTTTCAATAGCCGCAACGATCTCAGGGCTCATTGGCTGCGCCTTAGGCGAGAAGACAGCGATCAGGTTGCCCTTTTCATCGATCAGGTACTTCTGGAAATTCCACTTTACCTCGCTGTCCTGGAAGTTGTTGTGGGCCTTCTCCGTAAGCCAGTGATATATAGGCGCCATGTCATCGCCCTTTACAGATATCTTGGCCGCCATTGGGAAGGTGACACTATAATTTTTCTGGCAGAACTCAGATATTTCCAGGTTGGAGCCCGGCTCCTGGGCACCAAAATTATTAGCAGGGAAACCTACGATCACCAGCTTGTCCTTATATTTTTTTGACATTGCCTCCAGTGCGGCATATTGTGGCGTATTCCCGCATTGCGATGCAGTATTTACGATCAGTATCTTTTTTCCTTTGTACTTAGAGAAGTCTACAGTGCCGCCGGTAAGACCAGGAACTTTGAATTCATAAATGGTTTTTGGGATTGCATCCGTTTTAACCGGCGTAAAACAGAAAAGAAACTTGAACATTAACAATAGGTGAAGTGCCATATAAGTTTGTTTTGAATGCTAAAGATGCTACTATTTCTCCAAAAAATTGCATTCCGCTGGTCCGAAAAGGTATTTCAACAAGCTGAATTGGGATTGCTCAATGTTTTTTGTTTGAGGGTCATTGTTTTAGGTGGGTTTGGGTAGTAGTAATTTTGTTTTTATATTGCTATCGCATGGCTAAGAAACAAAGTCAAAAACCTCAACCTCAACAGGCAAAGGCTCCAGTGGCTGCACCTAAAACGGCTCCCCAGCCGCAGGTAGCTGCTGCTAAGGCGCCGGATGACAAATGGCTGGTGATACTACTGGTGGCTATCGCATTGGTTGCAAATGCGGCAACCCTGCGTTATGACTATACACTTGATGACCCTTATTTCACAAAAGACAACCCACTGGTGAGAGCCGGAGTTTCTTCGATACCACAGTTCTTTACCCATGCTGCGTATTACGGCGTCTTCAAAAACCATGATGCCTCTTACCGGCCTTTAATGCTCATCAGCTTTGCCGTTGAGAAGACGCTGTTCGATTTTAACCCTGTAGTGAGCCATCTTATCAACCTCATTATATTCGCCCTGCAGATATTTTGTCTTTACAAATTGCTGCGGCGGGTGTTCAACAATTATTCAGCCTACATTCCTTTTTTCATTATGCTGCTTTTTGAGCTGCACCCCATTCATACTGAGGTAGTGGCCAGTGTGAAGAGTCGCGATGAGTTGCTTGCATTGCTGTTTACGGCAATCAGTATGCTGTATAGTTTCAAATACATCGATGGCAATAAGATCGTAAACCTGGTAGTATCCGGCCTGTTCTTTTTCTTAGCGCTGCTGTCTAAAGAAAGTTCTATCACCTTCGTGGCCATCATGCCACTTACCGTTTATTTCTTCAGGGATGTGAAGCTATCCCGTATACTCACTGCAGTTGCACCATACGTCGTTATGGCGGGTATCTATATGGCCATGCGGGCAGCATTCATTGAGAGCGATGGGGAAAAGGTAAGGATAATGGTGAACAACAATGCGCTGATGGCCGCTACTAATTATGGCGAAAAACTGGGCACCGCACTATTCATCCAGTTGAAGTACATCATTCTTTTGTTCGTTCCACATCCGCTGTCATACGATTACTCTTACAACCAGATACCGATCATCGGCTTTGCAAATCCCAAAGCGTTGTTCTCTGTGCTGGTTCTGCTTGGCTTGCTTGGGTATGCGCTTATGGGATTGAAGCGCAAGGATGTTTTCAGTTACTGTATACTTTTCTATTTCGCGGGGGTAGCTATTACTGCAAATATCCTTGTAGATATTGGTGCCACTATGGCCGAGCGTTTTGTGTACACCGCCTCACTGGGTTTCTGCATTGCGATTGTTTTTCTCGTTGTCAAATTATTGAAATCAGACAAAGCAAATCTTAGTTACGCTACTGCCCCGCGCGTATTTATGATACTTGTCGCTATCTCGGTATTGTATGGCGTAAAGACAGTGGCGCAGAACGAAGTATGGAAAAATAATCTGGTCCTCTATAAAAGCGGCATGGAGACTGCGCCAAACAGCTGGCGGGCGCACTACTTGCTGGGCGTGGAATATACGCGGCAGTTGAATACAGAAAAAGATCCGAATGCAAAGAAGGAACTGATGACAAATGCGGTAGAAGACTTTAACAGCAGCAACGCCATCCTGCTCACCAGCGATGCATGGTTGATGAAGGGATATGCATTTGAGTTCGGAGGCCGCGATGACTCTGCGGTTGCCAGCTACAAGACCACGCTTACCCTCGACCCCACCAGCAGGCAGGCGGCTAATAATATGGGCGCTATCCTTTTAAGGCACAATAGCTTTCCGGCTGCCATAGAGGTTTTAGGAAAACTCGTTTCGCAGGACAGTACCTACACCGATGCCATCTGCAACCTGGCTGC
>CAINOM010000662.1 GCA_903851455.1 uncultured Bacteroidota bacterium
ACAACAACCCCGTTTTAGTAAAAAATGTTCACTGCATTACCCATATACATATACTACCTCGCCGCAATAGTCCTATCTGCCACCATCAGTGTGTACTCCATCCGCAAGATCATATTCATCACCAAAAACCACAAAATATATGACACACCGGATGATACACGCAAGATACATGGCGCCGAGATACCCAGCCTGGGAGGCATAGGCATATTCATAGGGTATATAATTGTTGCTGCTTTCTTCTGGCCAAGGGTACATTTCTTCATGCCCTATATCATGGCATCATCAGCCATTTTGTTCTTCACCGGCATCTACGACGACATTATGAACATGAGGCCATCTAAGAAACTGATCGCCCAACTGATTGCTTCACTTGTCACTGTGCTTTTTGCTAATATCCGCATCGGGTCTTTGCATGGCCTCTTCGGCATAGATATACTCACCTGGTGGCCGGATGTGATCATCACCACACTTTGCTGCACCTTCTTTATCAATGTATTCAACTTCGTAGATGGTATTGATGGCCTTGCAAGTGTGCTAGCGGCATTGTATCTGGGTATACTGGGAACATTGTTCGCAGTCACTGGCCATGAGGCGGTAGCAGGTATTTCTTTCGCGCTTGCCGGCGCCACAACAGGCCTGCTATTCTTCAATATAGCACCTGCCAAAATCTACATGGGCGATACGGGTTCCATGTTCCTGGGCTTCACGATTTTTACATTTTCACTGCTCTTCCTCAATATGTGCAGCAGCGGAGAAACAACCAGTATATCCGGCATCATTCACGATCCGCAGCAGGCATTTGTACTGCTCTTTGCCATGTTGTTCCTGCCCATATTCGATGCCATCAGGGTATTTATTCTCCGCGCATCCCGCGGCATCTCGCCTCTGAAAGCCGACCGCACCCACCTCCACTACTACCTCCTGGACGCAGGCTTCACCCACACACAGTCGGTACTCATTATCGTTACCACCAACATCTTGATCATTGCCCTGGCCTACATCCTCCGCAACGCAAGCCCATACATTAGCTTGCTGAGCATAACAGCGCTGGCATCCTTAGTGATGTTTGTTATTTATAAACTGCGGCAGAAAAAACTTGGAAGCTAACGTTGCGAGGGAAATTCCATTACTTATCACCGAAAGTATTCACCACAGTCCGTGTGTTCTCATAATACCGGATACTCCCTGATCTGTCTGGCTGCGGTTGTATCTCAAACGGGGCGTGAGTGCCAACATCGTTATACTTCTCATTAAAATGAGCACCGTATTTTCTGAGCAGGCTGGCATACATAAAAAGCGTTTCAAAACCCTCATACACCGGCTCGGATATCTTACCGGCATATACCTGGGTATAGATATGCCGCACATATTGGCCCATAGCGTTAGACCGGTCTAACGTAGCAGCGGCAGTGATATGAACAGTAATATTCTTAAGCGCATCCTTCTTCTTCAGATCGGCGATAGCGGCCCACGAGGGCATACCATACACGTCAAAATGAGTATCCGGAAAATCAGCAGATAAACTGTGTAGCAGGCTGTCGGCATAATCGATCTCGCTCACCGGCACGAGCAGCGTCACTGGTTTTCGGGGATCAATGAAAAGTTTCAGGTTCGCTTTCCTCGGTGGCTTGTTACAGGCCATGTATTGCAGGTGAACTTTATTACCCGCCGCGTCGGTTACATAATCATAGCACGCATCATCGGCTTCATCCTTCGTCCGGTAGAGTACCGTTACTTTTTCGCCAGCAGCATTCTTTATCAGTTCCTCCACTATGCGCTCGCAGTGTGTTCTTAGCGTAGGCTGCAGCAATGTAAGATACGGATTGTGCTTCGCGCTGACATAGGCTGTACCTAAAGTCGAAATATAATTGATGCCCTTTTTCTTTGCAAAATCTGAT
>CAINOM010000663.1 GCA_903851455.1 uncultured Bacteroidota bacterium
GAGGTTGTAGCGGAAGCAGCAGATCATTCAGAAGGAGAGGTCCCAATTGCCAAACTCGGCCCAGGCTCTGTTTTCGGAGAGATGGGCCTCATTAGCGGAGGAAGCCGCACAGCCACTATCCATACAGCGGAAGGCGCAGATTTATTGGAGATCGGCCTACATGATTTCAATGCATTGATCGCCGCAGATCCGCAGATGGCCGATGCCGTGCAGCGCCTCAGCCACGAAAGGGCCATCACTAACCTAAGCGCCGGCGGGGCAAACCCAGCCACTTGGGCCAAGCTGGCTTTGCACAACCTGGAGCACATCAGCCATGGCGAGAAGAACAAAATGCTTGCAGAGGCCGGTCAGGGCGCAGGAATGGCAATAGTGCTGGGCAATATTCTCGATACCATTCCCGGCTGCCTCGTAATTGGTGCCAGCTTCAAAGGCTTTGCTAATCTGTCCCTCACCCTTATGCTGGGCATGTTCCTCGGTGGCATCCCTGAGGCGGCAGTCAGCGCCGCCATGCTCACCAAGGCCGGCTACAAGCCAAAGACCATATTTGCACTATGGTCCACAGTCCTTATCGCCGGAATGATAGCCGCAGCCGCAGGAAAACAATTCATCGGCTCAGAGTCAATGGTAGCCGTATTTTTTGAAGCAGTAGCCGGCGGTGCGGTGCTCGCTCTCGTCTCTCATGCCATGATACCAGAAGCCATCCACGAGGGCGGCTCACTCGTTGTGCTACCCACCGTTGCCGGCTTCCTCTTCGCTCTGTTCCTCGCTATGTCTTCAGGGTTTGCATGAGCCGCTCGAAGTAACTAAAGCGCCCCTAAACTGAAAACGCAAAATCTTTTCTCAATATGGCAAGCGCATTCCGAAGGCGCGTCTTTATAGTACCCATAGGTATATTCAGGTATTTCGAAGTCTCGTCGAGCGTATGGCCGTTGTAATAAACCAGGTACACGATAGATCTATGCTGCTCTGGCAATTTCGACACTAGTTGATTCAATCCTATTTTGTCGGTTTTTTGTTCGGCAATGTGCCTCCTTTCCAAAGTTGGGTCATTTGTGGTCTTCGCGTTCATAACATTTGCGGAGCACTTAAGGAAATCTAACGCCCTGTTCTTTGCAACTGTTCTCATCCATGTGTAAAGACTCGACTTTTCAGGATCATATTGGTCTATTTTTGTCCAGATCTTCACAAATATATCTTGCAATAAGTCTTCTAAACTATAGGGATCATCAACATATTTACCAACGACATACATCAGCGAACCGGCATAGTGTTCATATAAATAAGAAAAAGCTTCTTTATCGTTTTGTTTGATAAAAGTTACTAAGTCCTTCTCAGAATATTTACAATTTGATTTCATAGAATCAGGGTTGTGAAACCAAGTAATACGAAAAATCATGCCTTCATAATATTAGGAGCAAACCACGTTATTTGTTGATTCTTAATTACAGAAATGAATACAAAAATTAAACAAACCGGGAAGTTATTCCCCCATAATTGTTTCTTGTTCGTAGTATATGTTTCCAATTACCCCGTGCTTGTAACCGTATGCATCGCACGCGTTAATATTAATACCATTAAAAAAATGGCACCCACCGCTATTTCATTCGCAGATATAAAGGAACTTATACCAAATAGACTTTGAAAACGCACTATAATATAGATGATAGCAGCGATAAAGCACAGCCCATGATGGCGCCTTTTTCCGCCGTAGAAACGAAAGACTAAAGCTTATGAAGAGTACATCTGC
>CAINOM010000664.1 GCA_903851455.1 uncultured Bacteroidota bacterium
GTCATATTCCTTATCGTCCACAAGAAGAAACGTTACCAGCACCTTTTAGAAAAACAACAAATGGAAAACAACTATCAAAATCAACTGTTATTGTCCCGGCTGGAGGTGCAGGAGCAATCGTTCAAATACTTCAGCGAGGAAATACATGACAATGTAGGCCAGATGCTGAGCATAGTGAAAATGCAGCTTTACAACATCCGCAATGGCAGCAAGGAGGAGGAAATTGTAAAAAAGGCCAGTGGCTGCACTGAGCTGCTGGGCAAGGCCATTAACGACCTGCGCAACATAAGCCACACCATGAGCAGCGCTTTTGTAAGCAATGCCGGCCTGGCTGATGCCGTGGAGAAAGACCTGGAATACATACGCTCGGCAAAGGAGATGAAGTGCACCCTGCACCTGCAGGGCGGGGAATACAGTCTCGGCAACGAGCAGGAGCTCCTTATCTTTCGTATCATACAAGAGGCCATCGCAAACGCCGTTAAGCATGCCTCGCCTACGGAGATAGATGTATACCTGCATTATGAACCCGGCGGACTGAGTATTGAGATAAAAGACAACGGCAGCGGTTTTGAGGCAAGCGAAAAAGCTACCGGAGGCATAGGCCTGAACAATATGCATATGCGTGCGGGCCTGCTGAACGGAACGCTCTACGTAACATCAGAAAAAGACAAAGGAACAAGCATAAAACTGGAGGTAAATACCTCACCCGGGAAAGTGCCGGCTGCATAGGACGCTGAATGAAATTAGATCCTCACTATGAAAACTGATTTTTTAATTTCACAGGCAAACTGATTTTATGATAAATATAGCCCTCGCAGACGACCATACCATACTCCGTAAAGGAGTGGCGGAGATACTCTCCAAATTCGACAATATGGAAGTGATCATTGAAGCCGGAAACGGCAAAGAACTGATCACGAGACTGCAGTCTGCCGCCACCCTGCCGGATATATGTATCGTAGACATCAATATGCCGGAAATGAACGGCTACGAAACAGCAGCAGAGATAAAGAAACAATGGCCGGACATTAAGATCCTGGCGCTCTCTATGTATGATACCGAGCTCAATATCATCAAAATGCTGCGCAATGGCGCCAACGGCTATGTACTAAAAGACTCAGACCCGGAAGACCTGCGCGTGGCCATTACACGTATCTGCAAAGATGGTTTCTACCATTCAGAACTGGTTACCGGCCGCATGCTGAACATTCTTTACGACCCCAATGGCAAAATGAACACAGAGCTCAACGAACGCGAGCTCACCTTCCTGGGTTTCTGCAGCACCGAGCTCACCTACAAAGAGATCGCCGACCAGATGTGCCTGAGCCCCCGCACCATTGACGGCTACCGGGAAACACTCTTCAAAAAACTGAATATTACTACCCGTACCGGCCTGGCTATGTATGCCATAAAAGCCGGTGTGGTGGCAGTGAAGTAGGGGTACAAAAAAAGAGTGCCTGGACAGACACCCTTTTGTGGAAATCTAAATTTGGGCGCTCCCGGCACCTTAGGTTTCCATCAAACACACACACTATTCGGAAGCGCACATAAGAATGTTCAAAAACCATACCGAAAAGGGCATAGCAGACGGAAATTAACAAATCTGAAAATGAGCATAAGGCGCGAGTCCGCGCAAGAGGGTACTAAACTTTACTAAGGTCCGTAAACTAAGCGATTAGAAGCGCCACTTTATACCCACCGTCTCCGGGAAATATAACAGGTGGAAATTTGCATTCTCACCGCCATACTGGCTGTTGTGGGTGCCTACGCCAGCATAGCGCATGGCCAGTTCCACATTAAAGCCCAGCCTTGGGATGATGTAGTAGGTATAACCGAGCTGGATACCGTAACTGAGACCGATGCCATAGCCATAATGATAGCTGGATACATTGCCGGAGTCCGCAAAATTCTTATCCCTGATGTAGTTTATTGAACCATCGTTCATAGTTGTTACCAGGCCCAGCATTACTCCCGCGTACAGGTTAGAGCGGTTGAACGTATGAAAGCGTGTGTAGAAAGGTAATGTATAGTTGAATTCAAATGACTCCGTTATAGCATTGCTCGCCTCCAGGAAGGAAACCTGGTATGTTTTCATTTGCTGGCCATAAGTAGTATAGGGTGTCCAGTCACCGAAAGTCTCCCATTTACGATCACCGAGATCAAAAGTAAGCGACCAATGCTCTGTGAAATAATGGGTGATACGCGCTGAATAGTCATGTACAACATTGGTACGGGTGCCCTGGTAGCCGATTGCCGGGCCCAATGGCCTTGTAATAACACTCAGGCCGCCGTTAAGACCAACCTCCCATTCATATACCGGTGGCATATTCTGCGCCAGCAGGCTGCCCGAAAAAACAGTCAAAGCCGCAAAGGTGAGTAACAATGCCTTCATATTATAAGCGAATTTTAGAAATAAGAGCCAAATCTAAGTAATTAAACCTAAAACCCCAAACCCCTGAAGGGGCTTTACTCGAGAATCATCCTTCAGCGTTTGAATATACCTCGGCTTATTTCGTTATTCAACATCAGATTTGCGATAGGTAGTGTCTTGATCAATGTTAACGGGTTGAACTGTTATTCACAAGCGAAGCCCCCTTCAGGGGGTTTGGGGGTCCTACTCCTCCTCAAAATTCATATTCAACATGCTGCCCAGCATATCCCCAAACGAATAACCGCCTCTTTCCACACCTTTCTTGCTGATCAGCGAAAATTCTGCCAGTCCATGCAGCAGGAATTCCATCAGCAGCCCGGTCTGCGTTTCATCTGCGTTCGGATAAAACTGCTTCACTGCTGCATATAACCCGTCTACCTGGTACAAATGGGCGAGGTAGCCCTCATCGCTTGCGTCCTGCAATATCACAAGGTCATTTCCTTTGCCAAACCAGTCTACTATCGGCTGGTAAGGACTCGGTTTCGCTTTGGCGCCCTGTGGCCCGCGTTCTTTCTTAAATGACTGAGGATCGGGGAAGTATTTTGGGAATGAAGCCCTTATGGCCAGCCCCAGCAGCCGGTAAGCCACATTAAGCGGTCCTTCCTGCTCCCCTTCGTACACCAGCTCTATCTTGCCCGTGATGGACGGCACAACGCCTATAAAGTCTGCTATACGCACCATGGTGTGCTTCTGGCCGGCATTCAGCGCCCGCAACTCGGCAGTGCTCACCAAATTTTCATATGCCGATATGGTAAGCCTGGCAGATACACCACTCTTCTGGTCCACAAATTCGCTCTTGCGGGCTTCCATGGCCAGCTGCTCTATGAGCATGGAGCACATATCCGGTACCGTCACAGTATTCAGCTGCTCCGGCAATACATGTGCTTCCTGCTCGGTGATAGACCTTGATATTTCTATTGTTTTGGGATAGTGGGTTATGATCTGGCTTTCTATACGGTCCTTCAGCGGCGTTACAATGCTGCCACGATTGGTATAATCTTCCGGATTTGCTGTAAAGATGAATACAATATCCAGCGGCAGCCTCAGCTTAAAGCCGCGTATCTGTATGTCGCCTTCCTGCAGAATGTTGAACAGGGATACCTGTATACGTGCCTGCAGGTCGGGCAGCTCATTGATCACAAATATGCCCCTGTGTGAGCGAGGTATGATACCGTAGTGCAGCGCCTGCTCATCGGCAAAGCTAAGGCGCATATTGGCCGCCTTTATGGGGTCAATATCCCCTATCAGGTCCGCCACCGAAACGTCGGGTGTCGCCAGCTTCTCTCCGTAGCGCGCGCTGCGGTGCAGCCACGCTATGGGCGTATCGTCACCCTTATCTGCAAGCAGTTGTCGAGCATATAGCGATACAGGTGCAAATGGATCATCATTTATTTCGCTCCCGGCTATCACAGGTATCCATTCGTCCAGCAGGTTCACCATCTCCCGCGCCATGCGCGTCTTTGCCTGTCCGCGCAACCCCAGGAACAGAATGTTGTGCCTCGACAGTATAGCACGTTCCACATCAGGTATTACCGTATGCTCATACCCAAGTATGGTGTTAAAAGGGCTTTCTTTTTTCTGGATAAGATGCACTAGATTGCCCCTCATCTCTTCCTTCACTTTTTTGGGCGCATACCCTGATTTCTTCAACGCTCCAAAAGTCTTTATTTCCGGTTGTGTCATAATTCTAATGCAATATTCGCTTTAATAAACTTCACGCTCAATAAAATCTTGTTATCGCCCTATTTCCCGGGCATTTTCAAATTAATACATGCATTTTCATCCCTATAGCTACCGGGACAAATTACCGTGCGCATTTTCAAATTTTCAAATCTGCACATTTTTACATTTAATTCCCGTCATTCCCCCTGTCTTCATTACGCTTCTTTTCTTTTTCTTTTTGTACCTCATCAGCGGATTTTTCCGGGAGCGTCTCCTGGTTGGCAGCGCCAGAGAGTCCCCGCTCCAGTATCTTTTCCAGCTCTTCCATTCTCTTTTGGGGCAGGTCGGTCTGTTTCAGCAGCACATCATAACCGGTACCATTATCATTGTTCAGCCACGATCCGGTATATATTTTGTCTTTGAGCACAAGCTCCAGCGTGCCCACCGGCGGATCATCTTCCATCACCCACTTACCGTCCATCAATGTAATATCAAGGCGCACATAGCTCTTCTGATCGCCAAACTTATATAGCCCGTCATAGTATGCCACTTTTCCGGTATGCAGGTCCTTCATATACCGCACATAGAGTTTCACAGGTATCTCATTGTCAAACATCCCCTCGTAGTACTTCCTGTCTACTACTTCCTTGCGTATTTTCACTGCATCATCATCAGCGGCAGCAGTGAGAGAGTCTGCAGCAGCGGCGGCCTTCGCCGAGTCCACTTTTGGCGTATCCACTATTGGGTGCTTGGCCAGCCATTCAAAATATTGCTGCTCTTTAATTTCCTTTGCCAGGTACTGGTCTATGGTAGATGCCTCCAGTATGTTCACCACCTGCCCGCCGAAATAATGCCCTTCCAGTTTCTGTATTTCCTTTATGGTGATGCAGAATTCGCTTCTTCCCGCCACATCTTTTACAAACAGGTAGCCCTTATATCTTTCCGGCACTATCTTATCAAATCCCTCCAGGTCGCGCGTCAGCCCTTCCGCCTGCAGCTCATAGCGTGCTACCACTATTCCTTTCCAGTTGATACCCGAATCCTCACCCTTTGCCAGCACATGACAAAAGCCGCCCATGATCTGGTGATTGTAAAACGGATCAAAGTCAATAAGCGACTGCGGATGGTTTCTTAATTTGGCGAGTTGCTTTTCGGCCTCGGGCGAGTGGTCTGAGTTATGGTTCACCATCCGCCACAGCGTATCGAATGGGGGAAACAGATAGTAATAGTCAGCCGTATCTTTATGCCGCAGGCAGCTCACCACATCGTTTATCAGCTCCACCTCCGTTTTCGGATCTCCCCTGCGCTTGTGCTTCTTTCCGGATGCAGAAAAAAAACCGGCAAACAGCATGCAGCAAAAAATAAAACCAAAAAAATACTTCATTCACTTTTGTTAGGAACCAATAAAGTTATGCCTTTTAGGTGAAAAGGGTAAGGGCTAGTCCTTTAGGAACTTCCGGACTTCGGCGCCATTGATTTTGACGAAATACAGCCCTGATGGGAAGCGTGATACATCTATTTGTGCTTCCGTGACGTTGCATTGATTGGAGTAGACCGTTTGGCCTAAGAGATTAGCAATGGAAATTGATGAGATACCGGTCTTTGCAGAAATAGCTATTCGATCATTTGCAGGGTTGGGAAAAACATTTAGTAGTGTGAGGTTATTTACTTGTGAAATCAGAGACGGGGGAATGCAACCGGGGTCTTCAATTTTTATAGAATCTATCATCCAACCCGAAAGGGAATCTACTGTCGAATCACTTACAAATCGAAATCTAAGATAGAAGGGAACGCCATCAATGACATTACCCTCGGTAAGACAACTGGTGACAGTCGTCCTGATTTCCCAGCAATTAATGAATTGAAAACGAGACAGAATCTCTCCGTGGCTATTCCCGGTAAAAGCTGGTACCCCGGTGATCAGTGTGTCTGTTGCCGAGTACATATTCTCTTTTCGAATATCGGTGCAATTTCCAATATTCATCCATGTCAGTCCGGTATCGGTAGAATATTCAATGAAGCCACCAGCGTGCATACTATCCATCTCAAACTTATGCCAAACGTCAATAATAAAATTCGGCAGGACATGATCCATTCCTAAAGTGAAATAATCATTTGCGTTCGGAGGATAAGAATGAAGTGTATCAGTCATAAGTCCCCGAACAGGAGTAGTGTCATTAGAAAAGACAGGTTTTAAGGAGTATCCTATTTGCCACAAAGTTGCTGCGAATGTTTCAATTTGCAGACTAGTTGAAGGACA
>CAINOM010000665.1 GCA_903851455.1 uncultured Bacteroidota bacterium
AGCAGGTATTGAAAATGCTGCAACATACGCTTAACATTACCGAAGACGTGCGTTTCATGGACGCCACCGATGCGGTGGCTGCCGCTCTTTGCCATCATTACCAGGGCAAAACCGCTGCTATAAAGAAAGATAGCGCACCGAAGGGTAAGACCAAAAATACCGGTTCATGGGCTTCTTTTATTGCTCAAAACCCCGATAGAATTAAATAATACTTTTGTGTGTTATATTTAATTTGTTAATTAAATTCGGTAATTAACAAATAGAAGTGTTATATTAGCGGGAAGAAAACAAGATAAATTTGTTTTTTAGTGCCTATGTCACAACCAAAAATAAAGATATTATTAGTGGAAGATGACCCTGTTTTGGGTTATGTGGTGAAAGACTTCCTGCAAAAACAGGATTTCGATGTTACGCATTGCACCGAAGGCGATGCAGCGTGGCACCAGTTCATGAAAAACATCTACGACATCTGCCTGCTGGATGTAATGCTGCCCGGCAAAAAAGACGGCATGGAGCTGGCAAACAGCATCCGCAAGAAGAACGAAAATATTCCTATCATTTTGTTATCGGCCAAGAATATGGACAATGACAAGCTCATGGGCTTTGACAGCGGCGCAGATGATTAGATCACAAAGCCATACAACCTGCAGGAGCTCTTGCACAGGATACAGGTTTTTGTGAAGCGCAGCAAGAAAAAAGATGATCTCGGTCGCGTTATTTTCAAGATAGGGGACCTTACATTTGATTATACAAATCTCACCCTCAGCAGTGACAAAGTAAATCACCAGCTCACACAACGTGAAGCTGACCTCGTGCGCTTTCTCTGCCTGAATGCCAACCGTGTACTGAAACGCGACGAGATACTTATGAGCGTTTGGGGCAAGGATGATTACTTCCTCGGCAGGAGCATGGATGTGTTCATCACCAAGGTAAGAAAATACCTGAAGTCACAGACTGTGGCGAAGTTGCAAACAATACATGGTATCGGATTCAAGTTTAATTATAATCCGGAGTAAAAAAAGTTTTCGTTTTATTTGATAGCAGGTGTGGGGCGTGAGATAGGCCGCGTATCGTGCTGTCTATCCATCACTTCATTTTTTTCTGTAATTTTGAATCTTTACGAAGGATATGGAATCTATTTCATGGAAAGACAGGATCACCGTTGATCCGGAACAATGCGGTGGACGACCTTGTATCAGGGGCATGAGAATACGTGTAATTGATATCATTGACCTATTAGCTTCAGGGTTGACTCAAGACCAGGTGCTTGACGAGTTGCCCGATCTTGTACGGGCGGATGTTGACGCGGCATTAAAATACGTTAGCTTCAAGTTTGACCATCCTGTTCTCGCCGCATAGTTTTTCTCCGACATGGAAATCTGGATAGACCCTCAACTTTCCCCCTCGCTTGCTTTGTGGTTAAATCAACGCTACAGCGGCCATGTTATCGCCCATTCTATGCATGCGTTAGCACTTCGGGATGCAAAAGACAACGAGATCTTCCAGCGAGCTAAAATGAAAAGAGCGGTGATAATGACCAAGGATGCAGATTTTGTAAATCTTGTCCAGCAGTTTGGCGCTCCACCACAGGTTATATGGATAACATCAGGCAATACAAGTAACGCCCGCATGCGGGAAATACTAGAGAAACATTTTCTAACCATTATTGAAATGCTGAATAACAACGAGCCTTTGATAGAGATCGAAGACGTTTGATCCTAACTTTAGTCCAAATCAGTATTCCTTACCTTGCATCCATGTTTGCCGATATTATTCTTCCACTCAATCTGCCGCAGATACTTACCTATGGCGTTCCGCATGAAATGCAGGAACTGCTGCAGCCGGGTATGCGGGTAGAGGTGGCGCTGGGTAAGAACAAACAGTATTCCGGTATCATAGAGCGGCTGCACAACGAGCGCCCCGAGGCCTACCAGGTAAAGCCCATAAGAAGCATCATTGATGATGAACCGGTGGTGAATGAAAAGCAGCTCCAGTTCTGGCGATGGATAACGCAATACTATGTTGCGGCACCCGGTGAAGTGATGCAGGCCGCTCTGCCGGCACACCTGAAACTGATGGGCGAGACCCGGCTGGAATGGGTGGGAGATGAAAGCATTGTGTATGACTGGAGCAATGAAGCATGGCTTGCGGTAGATGCCCTGATCATGAGAAAGGAGCTCACGATCAGTGAGCTGAGAAATACCATCAGTGCCCGGCACTTTGCGACCGTGCTCAATGAACTGCTTGAAAAAGAAGCCATACAAATAAACGAATCGCTGGAGACAGCCTACCGTCCGCGGCGTGAAAAAGTGGTGACTCTGGCGCCCGAGCACCAGCCAGAACCGGCGCTGATGGCGCTGTTTGATAAGTTATCGCGCGCGCCCAAGCAACTGGAACTGCTGATGGCTTATACCGAAATAAGCATGAAACAGGGCATGGTGCGTCAAAATGAACTGCTTGACCGCACTGCAGCATCCGCCACACAGGTCAAGGCCCTTGCAGACAAAGGCATCTTTATCATAGAAGAAAAGAACACGGACCGCATTATATATGCTGCTATTAAAGAACCTAAGGAAATAATTTTTACGCCGGCGCAACAAACAGCATACGACGAACTCAATGTTGGCCTGCAGGAGAAGAATGTGGCGCTGCTGCATGGCGTGACGGGTAGTGGAAAAACACTGCTCTACGTGCGCAAAATAAAAGAGTGTTTGGCGGCAGGAAAGCAGGCGATACTGCTGTTGCCGGAGATAGGGCTGACGACACAATTGGTAAGCCGGTTGCATGCTTACTTTGGCGATATACTGGGAGTATACCATTCGCACTTCAGTAATAATGAGCGGGTAGAGATATGGGAGAAAGTGCGGAAAGGAAACTACAAAGTTGTTGCCGGACCGCGGTCTGCTTTGTGGTTGCCCTATAACGATATAGGGGTCATCATAGTGGATGAAGAGCACGACGGCTCTTACAAGCAGAAAGATCCGTCGCCAAGATTCCATGCGCGCGATGCAGCTATTTATCTCGGTTCTTTATTCAACGCCAAGGTCATACTTGGCTCCGCCACACCCTCCGTGGAAAGCCTGTTTAATGTGCAGCACAACAAGTACGCGTATATAGCACTGAAGGACAGGTACCTGGGGGTAGAGATGCCGGTGATAGAAGTGATCAATGCAAAGTCGCTGGAGACAGTTCGGCAGCAGGGGATAAAACTGATAACGCCAGAATTGCGGCAGGCGATGCTGGAGGCGCTGCAGCAACGCAAACAGGTGATACTGTTTCAAAACCGGCGCGGGTATTCACCCTTCCAGCTATGCACTGTTTGTGGATGGACACCGCAATGCAAGAACTGCTCTGTGTCGCTCACCTACCACAAGAGCACGGATAAAATGCATTGCCATTACTGCGGACTAAAAGCTGCGGTGACACATGCTTGTCCGCAATGTGGTAGTAACAAACTGATCAGCAAAACGTACGGAACAGAAAAAATAGAAGAAGAAACGCAACAGATATTTCCGGAGGCACGTGTCGCAAGAATGGATGTAGACAGTATGCGCGGCAAGCACAGCATGACTGAACTACTGGACCAGTTGGAAAAAAGAAAAGTGGATATACTGGTAGGTACACAAATGGTGGTAAAAGGGCTCGATTTCGCATCAGTGGGACTGGTGGGTATTCTCAGTGCAGATAGCCTGCTCAGTTATCCCGACTTCAGGGTGAACGAGCGGGCGTTCCAGCTTATGGAGCAGGTGAGTGGGCGTGCCGGGCGTGTAGATGGCAAGGGCAGGGTGCTGATACAAGCATATAATATGCAGCATCCCGTGCTGCAGTGGGTGAAGGACCATGATGTACAATCATTTTATAAACGGGAGATAAGATACCGCGAGCACTTTGGTTATCCTCCTTACAGCCGGCTTATAAAAATCAGTTTCAAACACCAGGACGAACCGAAGGCCATAGCCGTAGCCACAGAAATGGCGGAAGCCTTGAAAACCATGGATGGCATAGCTGTACAAGGGCCAGGGCCGGCTATCGTGCCGCGGGTACGCAACCAGTTCATACACGAGATATGGATAAAATGCCCCCGCGATAATAAATTACTGGACGCTGTAAAAAGCTTTATAAAAACGCAGCGGTCGCTGATACTGAGCAAGCGAGGGAATACCAATGTCGTGGTGGCATTTGATGTGGATCCGTATTAAAATCAACCACACTACTCCCCATCTTCATTATACTCTGAGGCTATACCCGTGAGATCATAAATCTCCTGTATTTCTTTGAGAATCGCTTTGAAGTTAATATTCAGGTCTATTAATATTCCACTATGGAGATCGAAGACCCAGCCGTGCACAATGGGGTAACCATTTTTTTGATAGCTCTTCTGCACATTGGCGGTTTTGATCACGTTAGTAGCCTGCTCCCTTACATTTAGCTCTACTAACCGGTTGTAACGAAGTCTCGTATCCTTTATGGCATCCAGTTCACGGTGGTGCAGGCGATATACGTCACGTATTGTACGGAGCCAGGGGTTAAGCAGGCCCATATCTTTTGGTATCATGGCAGCTTTCACGCCGCCGCAGTCATAATGCCCGCAAACAATGAT
>CAINOM010000666.1 GCA_903851455.1 uncultured Bacteroidota bacterium
AGAACAGCCGATAATTTATTTGAACAAAAGTCAATTTTATTCAAAGACCGAAAAATTGCTATAGTTTTCATTCGCCCTATGGCTGATCAGCCACCCACTCATTTACTTTTGCTCACTCCCTAAAAAACGCAACTGTAAAATAACCGGCTCACTCATCGCTGCACTACACTCACGTTTCCACTCCACTTGCCGTGATTGGTAACAACATGTACAAAATAAAATCCGGGGGCTACATCTGCGCCTATTTTCAGGGATTTATTCGTTGTCGTGGAAACTGTTTTTACTGTTTCGCCGGCTGTATTGACAAGCATTACCAGGGCCGGCTCCTCAAATGCAGACGTGATCTGCACATTCAATTCGTCATAAACGGGATTGGGGAAAACATACACCACCGGGCCAGGTGCGAACGCAAGCACACTGGTAAATGTGGTTGAAGTTGTATCGACATAGAAACTATCTGGTGACGTTATTTCGCGCACCCGGTAGTTGTTGTTGTCTGCTATATATACATTCCCCCATTTGTCAACCACTACGCCGTTAGGCACGGCCAGTGAAGCATCTGTGGCCGGTATGCCATCCCCGTTATAGCCATCTGCGCCATTGCCTGCATAGGTATTGACGATGCCTGTGGGATCAACAATTCTCAACCGGCTATTTTCAGCATCCATGATGAAGATGTTTCCCATCTTATCTGATGCAAGCCCTGCTAAATTGTTGAACGCTGCGGCAGTAGCAGGGCCGCCATCGCCTGAGAAACCAGCTATACCTGTTCCCGCAAAAGCGCTTATTTGTCCGCTTGTATTTATTTTTCTTACAAAGCCGGAACCAAGCTCAGCAATATATACATTGCCGTTCTTGTCTACGCACACATCTACCGGAGCGTTTACTTCAGCAGCTGTGGCCGGACCACCATTCCCGGTTGAAGCAGCTGTACCATTACCGGCAATTGTGGAAATAATGCCTGCCGCATTTACTTTCCTGACGCGGTAGTTCGCAAGGTCTCCGATATAAATATCACCTGCGTTATCAACAGCTACCCCAAAGGGCTGAAAGAGACCGGCAGCAGTGGCCTGTCCGCCGTCTCCGCTGAAGAGCCCACCACTCCCGCCACCTGCAACGGTCGTAATGATACCAGCCGGGTCTATTTTACGGATACGGTTGTTATAAACATCTGCCATAAAAAGGTTACCGGCCCTGTCCATGGCCAGGCCTTGTGTGCCATTTATTTCGGCCGCTGTGGCCGGCCCGTTATCACCACTGAAACCGGCGGTACCCGTACCCGCAATGGTGGTGATGATTTTAGTCACCACGTCTACCCTGCAGATACGCTGATTATAAACGTCTCCGAAGTATAAGTTCCCGTTTGTGTCCACCGCAACTCTTGTTGGGTACGCGATCTCCGCTGCAGTCGCGGGACCATTGTCTCCTGAATGGCCCAGCGTTCCGGTGCCGGCAACAGTACTGATCGTTTGCCCGTGGGTCAAACTGTGGATCATCAGCGAGCAAAAGAAAAGACAGGTGAAGCGTATAGTTTTGTTTTTCATGTCGGTTGTTTTATGAAAATAGGATGATAACCCTTCAACAAGTTACCAAAAAATAATAAAAGACGTGATATTTTTGTTGATATGTCGATTACGGTCTTTGGACGAATACCGCCTCCATTTGCTATTTTTGTTTCAGGTTGTTCATAGCCCGCGCATAGTAAATGACAAAATTTTCATTCTTCTTGTTCGCAATATTTGTCTGCAGCCACACATTGCTGTCGCAGCAGTATAACGGCCCTACAGTAAAAATAGGCCGGCAGGAATGGATGGCCGGCAACCTGGACGCAGACCGCTATATTGACGGAACATCCATACAGGAAGCCAGGACTCCTGCTGAATGGAAAGCATGCAATGAAAAAAGGATCGGCTGCTACTGCAATTACGATAATGAAGGCTGCTATGGCAGCATGTATGGCAAACTGTATAACTGGTGGGCCGTGAAACGAGGTATTGCACCGCACTGCTGGAGAATAGCAAACCGAACGGACTTCGACAGATTGGTGGCATATGTGGGTGGCGAGCACGCAGGCAAAACGCTAAAAGGAAAGCACAGCTGGAGCAATGACTGGAACGGCAACAACACCAGCGGTTTCGCAGCACTCGCTTCGGGCTGCAGAAACCCATCCGGTACTTTCAGCTTTGTAGGCAAGGAAAGCTTTTTCTGGACCAGCGATTCGAGGAAGACCGGCAACGACCGCGGAACGGGACTCTACTTCTTCATTAACTACGACGATAAATTCAATTACGAGATCAGTGAGGACTTTGGATTTTCTGTCCGTTGTGTCCGCGACGTGGGCGAGGCCCCGCCAGAGCCGTGCCCTTAAGGGCTATACGCCCCCAGCGGCAACGACAGCCCTTTCTTTTAAATACTCAAAGCCGGCGACATTCATAAGAATAAGCAGCATGCCGTAAAACGTATCTTCAAATGGAATGGTAAACATGCGCAGGCCCATATTAAATTTACCGTTGTAGATCACTACAGGCTGTGCGAGTCCGGTGCCTGTAAGCAAGCCATTAGAAATAAAAAAAGGAAGGAGAATGATCGCAAACGACAGGTAAAAAGACGGCAAAAAAGATCCCCGCCTCTTCCGCAACAAAATCAGAAATACAGCCAATAACAGAAATGTAACCGAGGTATAAAGCTTGCTGATATTCAACGTACCTGAGACCACAAGAAAGGCAACCAACCCCCACGACAAATAGTTGGCAGCGTTACCGTAGCGCGATAAGTTGAAAGACAAGGCAACAGCATGATAAGTAAATACGCATGCATACGGTACACAAATAAAGAAAAGGCATTCCTCGATCGGAAGGTTGAGCAGGTGAAAGCCGGTGATGTACCGGGTATTAAAGCTCCAGACATTTCCTGCCACAAAAAAATAATCCCACACCAAAAAGAACAATGCTACCGCTATGCATGCCGGGAAGAAGTACTTCCATTGTTTGTGGAAATTCAATCGCGGATGAAACGAAAATGCAAACGGAAAAACAAGGCACGCCAGGTCTATAAGGAGATACGTGTATTTTTCAGGCATTGGCAGATTTTTTGTCAGCAGTATCGCTCTTCAGCTTAGCCGCTTCCCGGAAATAGCGCAGCGGCACAAACAACATTCCAAAGCATTCTCCGTCTTCCTTGCCGAGGTGCTTGTGGTGCATTTTATGCGCCCGGCGTATTGCTTTGAAGTATACATTGTCTGCGTTGCGGAGTATTTTAAAACGCTGGTGAATAAAAACATCATGCACCATAAAATACGCAAACCCATATAAAGTGATGCCGCTGCCTACATACAAAAGCGGACGCAGATCCGTGTATATTCCCAGCGCCAGGCAGGCAATACCCGGCAGTGCGAAAATGAGGAAGAAATAGTCGTTCTTTTCGAAAAACGAACCAGGATTTTTCTTGTGATGATCTTCATGAAGCGCCCACAGCAAGCCATGCATCAGGTATTTATGCGCGATCCAGGCTACTGCCTCCATGGATAAGAAAGAGCCAAAAACGATGAGTGTATTAACCAGCCACATTTTATTGATTTTGTTTTTGTCCGAATAATTTTGTCAGCACCTGCTCTCTGAAATTAAATATTGCATTTAGCTTATTGCGCACCACCAGTGAATGTGCAATGATCCCCAGCGGACCCAAAGGTAGACCGTATTTTACTTCGTCACGCATCCTTACGCCACCCGCAATCGCCGTAAAAAAGTGCGTGTGCTCCCAAAGTTTATACGGTCCTTTCAGTTGCTTGTCAGTAAATACAAAGGGAGCGTCTACACTGGTAATTTCAGTGATCCATTTCAGCGGTATGCCCAGCAGCGGCTTCACCATATATTCTATCTCCATGCCTGAGTAGATCGGTCCATCACCCAGATCCGATAGTATCTCGAATCCTAGTTCAGGCGGCGTTATCTTGGCAAGGTTGCGTGGCGAGCTGAAAAAAGCCCACGCTTCTTCAATGGATATCGGCAATTCCAGTTCACGGTAAAGTGTAAATATTCTCATAGCAAGTTCAGTTGGTGCCTGATCATTGATTGTAACATCAGGCTTATCTTTTTGTGATTAGGTATTCTTATCCGCGCACTCAGCGCTTGTTCAACGGGAAGATTTTTGATCATCAGGTAAAGCTTCTTGTAATAGAAGTAAGACAGGTAAACACCCCTCCTCGATGACCTGGGCAGCATGCTTATTCCTGCCAGCGCCTGCGCGAAATCCCATTCTATGTCCGCCTGTATCTTTTCTTTTTCGTGCCGCGAAAAGCTGGCGAAATTGACACCGGGAAAATAAGTACGCCCCAGCAATTGATAGTCCGCCTTCATGTCCCGCAGGAAATTCACCTTCTGAAATGCCGCCCCCAGTTTCATCGCAGGCGTCTTTAACCTTTGATACAACAGATCATTATTCTCCGTAAATACCCGCAGGCACATCAGTCCCACTACCGCCGCTGACCCGAAAATGTATTGATCATAGGATGACTCTGTATGGCTTGTCTGTCGAAGGTCCGCCTCCATGCTGGCGAAGAACCCATCGATCAGCTCGGCATCTATGTTGTACTTGTTCACAATGTGCTGGTAGCTGTTGAGTATAGGATTCGTGCTGATGCCCTGGGCTATTGCCTTATTGGTCTCGGCTCTGAACTCGCCGAGCAATGCCGCTTTGTCGTAATCGTGAAAGGAATCAACGATCTCATCAGCCAGCCGCACAAAGCCGTAGATAGCGTAGATCGGATCATGGAAGCGCCGGTCTAAAAAACGGATGCCGAGCGAAAAACTGGTGCTGTACGTCCTCGTGGTAAGCTTGCTGCAACCGTAGGACACATTGTCAAATAATTGCTTCATCGGTTTTCATTTAGATACTTTGATAATTGGGTTGCCGCTATTTGCCCGGAGATGATAGCCGGCGGCATGCCCGGCCCGGGTACTGTCAGCTGCCCTGCATAAAACAGGTTCTTTACTTTTTTATTCCTTAGTGTCGGTTTCAAAACCGCTGTTTGCCTCAGTGTATTGGCAAGACCATATGCATTGCCTTTATAAGCATGATAGTCGTTTACAAAATCATTGACACAATAACTCTTCTTATAAACAATATGGGGTAATATGCTTTCATCACACAGCCGCTCCATTCTGCCTATCATCACCTTGAAATAGCGTTCTCTTATTTCCTGCGTCTCCTGCAGCCCGGGTGCTATTGGCATCAGCAGGAAGAGATTTTCCATACCTGCCGGAGCTACCGTACTGTCTGTTTTCGATGGGCAGCAAACGTAAAACAGGGGGTCTGTAGGCCATTCAGGAGTCGTGTATATTTCAGAAGCATGCTTTTCAAGGCTGGAGTCAAAGAACAGGTTATGATGGATCAGCTTCTTCAGCTTCTTGTTGACACCTACGTAGAAGATAAGGCATGAAGGAGCCAATGTTCTTTTCTCCCAGTAGGCTTCGTTGTAATTGCGGTAAGGTTCGTCGAGCAGCTGCTGTTCGGTATGATGATAATCCCCGCTGGCGATGATGCCATCTGAATAGAACTCACCTTTTTCCGTGCCTATACTCACTGACCTCTCACCCCTTATATTGATCCTGCGCACGTCGCAGCCCATAACTACTTCTACGCCCAACGAGCGGCCAAGGTTGTTCATCGCCTTTATGGTTTCTGCCATGCCACCCATAGGGTACCAGGTACCTTGCGACAGCGCGGCATAATTCATCAGGCTGTACAATGCAGGGATCTGCCGGGCCGTTGCGCCAAGAAACAGCACCGGGAACTCCAGCAATGCTACAAGCCGCTCATCCTTGAAATACCGTCTTACATGTGCACGCATAGATGTGAGCAACTGTAACTTGGCAGCGCCGGTCATTACCTTTTTGTTCGCAAATTCCATCCACGAGAATGCTGGTTTGTAAACCAATTCCTGCATGCCAACCTCGTATTTGAATTTACCTTCGGCCAGGAATTTTTTCAGCTTGTCCGCACTCCCCTTTTCTATCTGCTCAAACATCTGGCTGATGGCGTCCGGATCAGCCGGCACCTGCAGCACATCCTCTTTCCCGAAGATCATCTGGAAGCCGGGGTCCAACCGTACCAGTGTATAAAAATCACGCGGGTGACTTCCAAACTGTGCAAAGAAGTTTTCCAGTACATCGGGCATCCAGTACCAGCTCGGCCCCATGTCGTAAGTAAACCCACCCTCACTGAACTCCCGCGCCCGGCCGCCGATGCTGTTGTTCTTTTCAAACACAGTAACCTCGTGCCCGTCCTTTGCCATAAAACATGCCGCGGATAATCCCGAGAACCCACTTCCTATCACTGCTATCTTTTTCAATTTCTTTGTTTTATTCACTGTTTCGTGCAATCGTCGCAGATCACAAGTACTGCGCCAGGCTTTCTACCTCACTCAGGCACCGCACATTCTTAGCCTTCACTTCATTGTCGGCCAGCAGCTCTTTACTACCGGCCACCAGCAGCAGCGATTGTTCGTCTATTTTCGAAAGCAGTTTTATCTGCTTTGCTATTTCGCCCTTTGGCCGGTTGTTTATGTAGAATACCAGCAGATGTGTCGGCCTTACAGACGCTACCACTTTCCCTATGTTTTCTATCGGCACGCTCTGGCCCAGGTATATCGTCTGGTGCCCCTTCGAGCGGATAATATAGTCCGCGAAAAGTAACCCCAACTCATGCCATTCATCCGGAGGCAAAAACAGCAGGAACTTTTTTGTGCTGTCAGCAGCGGGCACCAGCCCGTCTATGGCGGCCATCAGCTTTCTCTTGATAATGTTCGAAGCAAAGTGTTCCTGTATCGGTGCGGTCTTATTTACGTTCCACAATATGCCTACCTTGTATAGGAAAGGATAGAAGACATTGATCATCGCATTGTGCAGTCCAAACCTCGTTGTGGCCGCAGAAAATATCTTTTCAAACGCGTGCTCATTGAAGTCAAGCATAGCCCGTATCAGTTCATTGATGTACGTTATACTTGTATTGTCAACTGCTCCTTTACGCTCCTTGTTCTGCACTTCCGTGTTAAGGGCGTCTTCGCTCAGCGTTGCGATCTTCGATATCTTATACCCCTGTGCCAGGAGCGTATTTACATTCAGTAGTTTCCGTACCTGGCTTTCACTGTAGCACCTCCGGTTAGTTGCTGTCCGGTCAGGCTCTATAAGCCCGTACCTTTTTTCCCAGATGCGTATAGTATGCGCCTTAATGCCGGTCATACGTTCCAACTGCTTGATCTGATAAGTTTCCATTCAATAAATTGTTTACAGGCTCAAATATTCGAGAAATTCGCTCTTTACACTTTCCGTCAAAAATTTACCACCGTAAAAAGAAGTAACGGTCGAGGCATCAACATCTTTAATGCCGCGCGATGATACACACATATGCCTGGCATCGATCAATACGGCCACATCTTCCGTTTGAAGCACTTTCTGCAGCTCCTGTGCTATCTGCCCGGTGAGTCGTTCCTGCACCTGTGGCCTTTTCGCATAGTACTGAACGATCCGGTTCAGCTTAGACAGCCCGATCACTTTCCCCGAAGAAATGTAAGCGAGGTGCGCCTTGCCATATATAGGCACAAAATGATGCTCGCAGCAACTGAAAAATGCGATATCCTTTTCTACCAGCATCTGCTTGTAGTTGAATTCGTTTTCAAACAGGGTCATCCGCGGTTTGTTCGCGGGATTGAGGCCCGAGAATATCTCGTGCACATACATCCTTGCTACCCGCCGCGGAGTGCCGGTCAGGCTCTCGTTGGTCAGGTCCAGCCCCAGCGTCTTCATTATTTCACGAAAATGATATTCGATCTTATCTGTCTTATCACTTTCACTCATCTCAAAAGCGTCTGGCCTCAGGGGCGTTTCCGGTCCGGTATATACATGGTCATCGCCTGCATCATCTTCTGCCAGGTAACTTAGTGAACTACCATTCACAACAGCCTTCAACATCGTTTCTGTCTTTTTCATATCAGTTCATTTACACTCAACACCGCTATTTTGTCTTTACGGCTTTCTACGATAAGTGATCACTTTCGGCCATGGCGTTTTGTGCGTTTGCTGCATCAAATGTAGGAATATTTTTGTTTAAATATTTTCATGAAATTATAAACAAACTATTTCCTTGCTGTTTAAAGACTAAAACTGGAACAGTTGTGCTTGAATCCTATTGATTAAGCGTATTTATCACTTATTTCTATAGACACATTTGGTTTTAACTATAGGAAACCACCGGATAATGTTTAAGTAATGAACAATTTAACTAAACAAATCACGAACCGTAAAGACAAATAAAACTGCGCTTCACTAATGGTTAAACACATTAAATACGCAACCAGCACCTTCTAATCACGCATGGATCGAAAGGTATCGTTGTTGCAGAAAGGTTAAAGTGCCTGTTACTGTCAACCATAAACTCGCAACTGCACACCGGCTGACTGAAAAACTCCCCTCTATTCGTTATTTTTGCCCAAAAGGCATAGTTTGAAGATAAACACACAAGGGCTTGTAAAACAGTATGGTAAGCGTACCGTTGTGAATGATGTGTCGTTCGAAGTGAACCAGGGCGAGATAGTGGGTCTTTTGGGTCCCAACGGCGCGGGCAAGACCACATCGTTTTACATGGTGGTGGGCCTTGTGAAACCCGACAAGGGCGATGTATTCCTTGAAGGCGAGAACATTACCAAACTGCCGATGTACAAGCGCGCCCAGATGGGTATAGGCTACCTGCCTCAGGAAGCGTCTATCTTCCGCAAACTGTCGGTTGAGGACAACATCTCCGCGGTGCTGGAAATGACTAAACTGACCAAAGCAGAGCAGCACCATAAACTGGAAGAACTGCTGGAAGAATTTCACCTGACACATGTACGCAAAAGCAATGGTGATGTATTGAGTGGCGGAGAACGGCGGCGCACCGAAATAGCCCGTGCCCTGGCAGTGAACCCGAAATTCATACTCTTAGATGAGCCGTTTGCCGGCATTGACCCGATA